>CAYZQU010000193.1:0-4110 GCA_964480645.1 uncultured Ruminococcus sp.
GCGGAGGGGGTTATGCGTGTGCTGTCCGAGAGGATGGTATGTAGAATAAAATTCAGAGTACACTATCCCACAGCGAAAAGGTCTTGATTCCCAATCACACCATATTGGAACCGGGATTCTTAAGGGGCAATGCCCCTTAAGCGGGGGTGTGGGGGCAGAGCCCCCACAGGGGACGCGGGGGAATCAATACTCCGGCGGACGTTTTGCGGCGCGGCGTTTTGCCCACGCTCTTATGATAATCAGCGCCATTACAATAATCGCCAGAATGAGAACGATCTTGACGATAATCATAAGGATGTTGGTTTCGCTGACGGCTAGTGCCCAGAGTTGTCCGCGAGCGTCGCGGAAGTACATTACGCCACGTTCGGAGACAGCGGTTTTTCCGTTTGTGAAGTCGATAATCTTTGCTATCTCGTTCGCGGAAATTCCGTCGTCATTGTCCAGAACTGCGTATAGATACCATCTGTCGCCGTTGGAATCGGCATGCGGAGCGGCTGTGTAGGCGCGCTGACCGCCGCCAAGACAGATAATCGGCGCGGAGGCGTTCTTCATTTCGGGAAACTCTTTCGCAATCTCCATATTCAGCCCATCCAACACGAAAAATCCCTCGGAAGAACCGACATAGACGCGGTTTTCGTATTCTGTGGGTGCTGAAAGCTCCCCGCCGAGTTTACATTCCATAAGGCTGTCAGGCTCGGATTTTCCGTCCTCGGTAAGACGCAGTTTACGGAGATTCCCGTCCGCGCAGCTCATAAACACCGCGTATTTCCCCGCGAAAACGTGGGTAATTTCCGCGCCCACGGGATTCTCTGTCCGCGCGGATTCATTCGCCGTGACGAGGTTCTCTCCCGCGCCGAAAATCACATACCCGTTCAGCAGGGCAGGGGAGGTTACGGGTTTTGCGGAATCATATTCCCATACCGTTTCAAGGGAATCCAGCTTCGCGCAAATAAACTTATAAGCGTTATCGGTCTTCACGCCGAAATACACGCGATTATCAAGAACTCCCACATCGGTGACAATTTCGCCGAATTTCCGCGAGTTTTTTACGCTCATTGTTTCGGAGTCCACCGTAAAAAGTGAAGTCCGCGCGGGTTGAACAATCGTTCCTCCGACAATCGCGCCCTTGCAGTTTTCGGAGACCTTTTCGGTAAGCTCGGCTGTGGCAAGCTCCTCGCCGTTCTTTTCAGAGAACCGCGTGATTGTGTGACCCGCCGGGAGCAGTACGCTTTCGCCGTCCGCGATGGGAACACCGCAATTTTCGCGTTCGGCGGTGTTCCACGAAATCTGCACATAGTTTTTGTCATACGGCGCTAATACGTTATACGCGCGCTCGGATTCCACCGCGAATCCCGCGCTTTCAACTGTTTGAGCAGCCGCGCCGATTGTCAGTATAATCCCCATAAGCACTGCCGCTAAAATACTTGTAAGTCTGTATTTCATTGAATTTCTATTGCCTCTCCTGTCGTAAACGCGTAGAGATAAATCGCCCGAATCGGCATTCCCTTAAGTTTCGGGAGTACCTGTCCGTAAATCGTTACCTGCCGCGCGTAGTTTTCTTTTTCTTTCTCAAGATTTGTCACGCTGTCGCTTTTGTAGTCCACAATCACCAATTCGCCGTCCTCAACAAAATACATATCGATACGCCCCTGTATCGACAAATCGCCGTCATAGTCCAGATTAAGAGCGTTTCCGCTGATTTCGGCATAGAACGGTTCTTCCCGCCGAACGCACCCGCTTTTCAGCATACGCTGTCCCAGTTCGCTGTTAAAGAACCTCACGATATTGTCAACCTTGACAATATCGCGTTCCCGCGCGGAAATCAATTGCTTTTCGGCTATTTCATCCAGCGCGGATTCGACAATCCGTGCGTAATCGTCGGTATTTACGCCGCGAATCATATCAATCGGGAAAAATTCCATACAGTGATGATAGGCGTTTCCGCGTTCCGCGCCTGTGGGAGCGCGTTCTATAAAGGACGGCGTTGTGAGGAGAACGGGCGTTTTGTCGTCTATATGGGCAAGCTGAGTTACTGTCAGCTTGGATTGCTGACGCGTATCCGAATCGAATTGGTAACCGCAGTTCATAATCTCGCAAAGCCGCTCCACTTCATCATCGGATATGTCAAAATTTTCGGTATCGGCGGAGAGTTTTTCGGGCGGAGCATTCTCGATTTCATCAAAGCTCAATTCACACGGGAAACCGTTAAAGCTCTCGGATTCCTTATCGTAGTAGCTCATTAGCTGTAACAGCACCCACTTAAACGGAATACTTCCCAAAAAATTTCCCTCGGGAAACGTATCAATGTCATTTGATTCGGCAACCAAATCGGATTTCCCGATTTTTCCCACCATAATCAGTTTTTCCTGTGCGCGTGTCATTGCAACATATAAAAGCCGCAGTTCTTCTCCGCACTGTTTTTTGCGGATTATGTTTCTCAGCGCGCCATACGCCATTGTATCGCGCTTTACGCGCTTTTTAATATCGGTGTATTTCAACGCCATATAATTGTCGCGGTTCATTAGAAGAGTCTTGGAGAAGTCCTTGTCGTTAAGCTGGGTCTGAAGCTCCGCGAGTACGCACACGGGGGCTTCCAGACCCTTACTGCCGTGAAAGGTCATAATCGCCACGGAATCGGATTGCGGGTCGGAAGCTTCTTCCACGGCGTTTCCCGAAAGACTCTCCGAGGCGCACTCCAGAAAACGCAGAAAGTCGCTTAATCCGCCGCCGTCGTTCTCCTCAAAATTCGCCGCGATTTCCAACAATTGGCGGATATTCGCTATCCGCGCCGCGCTGTCCTCATAAGCCGCGACAACGTAAATTAGGTCGGTTTCCTCGTAGATTTGCCGAATCAGACGGTATACGGAAGACGCACTTTTCAAATCCCGAAATCCGCGAATCTTTTCGAGAAATCGTATCAGCTTAGGAGATTTTTCACGCTCAATTACCGCGCTTTCGCCCTTGATGTATTTCCCGATTTCCAGCGGCTCGGCGCATAGCTGAGCGCAGCGATACAGCGAGTATTTTTTCATTGCCAAGGAGATTTTATTCAGCTTGTTTTCGGAAATATTTTCGGGAAGTCCCAGAGTTCCCAGTCTGATTTCGCCCATTTCTTCAGGGGAAAAGCGGAAAATCGGCGACATCATAACATTGAGAAGTTCCTCGTTGCGCATTGGATTATCAACCACTCGCAGAAAGCTCAGCGCAAGACGGATTTCCTCCGCCTCGAGAAGATTCTTCCCCTTGGGAACAGCGGCACCGATTCCCAATTCCCGCAGCGCCTTACGATAAACTTCAAAATGCGTTCCCGTGCGCATAAGAATGATAAAATCGGAGTAAGCGGGACGAACAAGCTCCTTATTTCCGGATTTATTCGTTTTTGTCACAAGAAAACCCGGATCGTCGTGAAGCTCCTTGATACGTTTAGCCACAAACCGCGCTTGCGCCATACCGTCATTGTTGTCCTTAAAACTCAGAACATGGATTTCACTGTTGTATTTCGGAGAGCCTTCATCGGGAAAATCCGCGCCCAAAACCAACCTGTTGGTATCGTCCGCGTATTCCACACCGCCGTATTCGGGAGTCATAAGTCCCGAGAACGCATAATTCACCGTGTCGATTACCGATTTTCTCGAACGGTAATTTTTGTTGAGCGGCAGGGGAGTGAATCCGTCTGCACCGCCGCACAGCCGCGCCATAATTTCGGGATTCGCGCCGCGAAAGGCATAAATGGACTGCTTTACATCGCCGACATAGAACAGCTTTCCCTCGCCGATTTTGCGGAAAATCTCCGCCTGAATATCGTTGGAATCTTGAAACTCGTCCACAATCACACACGAAAACCGTCCGGCGATCTGCTTGCGGAATTCCTCGTCGTTAAGCTTTTCGAGAAGCATAAGCTCGCAGTCCGAAAAATCAATGCTTCCGCTTGATTTTTTAATCTCCGCGTAATGTTCGCGATATAGACGAAGCAGCTTGACAAACGCGTTTATCGCGGTTTTCTGCCCATCAAAGGAGCTTTTTTCAAATTCCTCGTCAACAGCTATATTCAGGATTGCGTTTACAGTATCGTTAAATCCGCTTTTTGCCGATGAAAACACGGATTTATAC
>CAYZQU010000194.1:0-4108 GCA_964480645.1 uncultured Ruminococcus sp.
TATACAGAATTAATATAGTATAATAAATTTAAGATAAATGTTGAGAATTTAATATTCCCAAGTGATTTTAAAATCTCCTTCCTAGCTTGAATTATCTTATTGTTCTCGAAACCCAAAATCAATATATAATATAATTATATATTATATTTTTGAATAAAGAGCTTCAGGATATTAAAATCTCTAAGGAATTTAAAATTCCCAACAATTATGTAATTACGAGTTATTCGTAAAATATTTCACCTATAAAGGAGATTTTTAATATGCGTAATAACGGATACCAGATAATTGGTCCAATTTCTAAAGCTTTAGCAGCTTTTAAAAGTGTTGAAAATAATGAGAAAAATGATAAGTCAATAATAATTGACAAATCATCTCATAATGTAGATCCTTTAACTAATGATAAAATTCAGATTAAATTAGGAAATTTAGATATTAGGATCAATATTAATCGAAATTAAAGAATTATTTATAAAATGATGAAGTATCAAACGAGCTCTTTATTTTTTCTATTTAAGAAAGAGTTCAACATAGTAATAAATTTAACCATTTAAGGAGGGTTTAATATTATGCAAAGGAATGATCCTAAGTATATTCATGAAACGATTATTAGAGATATTGTTGATGTAGCAAGTGGTATAAAAGATAGTTGAAGATACAAATGTACCCCCGCCGTTTTTCGGCGGGGATTTTTTAACTTACCTCCAACTTTTTTCCGTCTAAATCTTACAATTTTGTCAATATTATTAAAAACGGTTGACAAGCGGAGGAAAATATGGTATACTAAAAATAACGCTATAACCTTACAGCGAAAACGTTTGAATTAAATTCACAAAGCATTGGGAATTACCCGCGCCGGCTCGGCGCTAACGAACGCAAATCCAAAATGCGAGCGTCATAGCGCACGCGCAGCGTGTACGGTTTTGGATTTGCCATTAAAATAAGGTGTTAATATGAAAGTAAATTGGAACAGAAAATATACCACCATCGCCGTATACGCGCTGATGGTAATTGCCGTAGCGGTGTTGTTTGTGGTGTTTGTGTTCAAATTTGACACATTCCGTGAGAAAATCTCGTGGGTGAGCGGCATCGCCGCGCCTATCATTTGCGGAATCGCCATCGCGTATATTTTGAATCCCTTGATGATGTATATTGAGCGCAAGTTCTTCCGCAAGCTCAAGGAAGAACCTCCCTCCAAAGAGAATATCGTCATTCAGAAGCTGCATAATACCTCAATCGGCGAAAGCACCGTTGTAAAGCAGCTTGAAAAGCGTACCGCGTCAACAGAGAAAAAAATCCACCGACGCCGGAAGTTTGCGCGTGTTCTGTCGCTGATTATCACATATGTGGTTGTGCTTGCGGTAATTACGGGGATTATTATCGCGGTCGCTCCGAGTCTCGGAAAGAGCGTTGTCGACCTGGCGGACCAACTGCCCGGGTATCTTGAACAGATTGAAAACTGGGCAAAGGGCGTTTTTGAAGATAATCCCGAGATTATGAAATATCTCTCAAAACAGTTTACCTCATTTGAGGAATTTATTACCAATATTGCCGCCCAGATTCAGCCCATGAACATAATCGGGAACGTTTCGGAGGGCGTGTTCAAGTTTATCGGATCACTGCTTGTGGGATTCAAAAACGTAGCTCTGGGACTTATAATCTCGATTTATCTGCTGTACAGCAAGGAGCGTATGCTTGCACAAGTCAAGAAGATTTTATTCGCGTTTTTCAAAACCGAACGCTGCGAAATATTTTTCATAGGCTGCGGCAAATGTAATTCAATTTTCAAGAAATATATCATCTCAAATCTGATAGATTCGATGATTATCTTCGTATTTATGACCATCGGAATGTTCGCTATGGGAATGCCGTACGCAACATTGATTTCGGTGGTTTGCGCGGTGACGAATCTGATTCCGTTTTTCGGACCGTTCATTGGCGCGATTCCGTGCGGATTGCTGATTCTGTTGGTTGACCCGATTAAAGTCATCTGGTTCGCGATATTCGTGCTAATTCTCCAGCAGATTGACGGTAATGTAATCAAGCCGCTGATGTTCGGTGAAACGATGGGTCTGCCCGCAATCTGGGTGTTGATTTCGATTATCGTCGGCGGCGGAATGTTCGGAATTCCGGGAATGTTGCTCGGCGTGCCGGTATTCGCGGTATTCTATTTGATGTTCGCGGAATTCATCGCGGGAAAGCTCAAAAAGAAAGACCTCCCCGAAAAAACCGAGGAATATGTCAAGGACGTCAATCAATTCAAAGAAGAATTCATCGCTCCCAAGCTTGTCGAGGAAACGCCCGTCGCGGCTTCGTCTACGATCAAGCCGCCGAGTAAGCCCGTGACAAATAATTCCACACAAAAGCCGAACACCAAATCGCTGGGAAAAACAATTAAAAAGAAATGACGCATTAATCACCTCTTGTCCGAATATATTGGACAAGAGGTGATTTTTTGGAAATTCTCGGTTGGATTAACGACAAAATGGTCTGGGGCGCGCCTATGTTGATTCTTATGCTCGGTACGGGTATTTATTTTTCCGCGCGGACGGGCTTTTTCCAGATTCGGCGATTCCCTCATATTCTGAAGTCCACGGTGTTTTCGCGCGATAAAGGCAGTGACGGAATCTCTCCGTTTGCGGCAATGTGCCAAGCTCTCGCGGCGACTCTCGGCACGGGAAACATTGCCGGAGTTTCCACGGCGCTGGCAATCGGCGGACCGGGTGCGGTGTTCTGGATGTGGATCTCGGCATTGTTCGGAATGATGACGGGTTTCGCGGAGAACGTCCTCGGAATCTATTACCGCCGCCGTGAAAACGGGAAATACCATGGCGGAGCAATGATGTATATTCGCGATGGGCTTCGCGAAAAACCGAAAACGCGTATTTTAGGCGCGCCGCTTTCGGTAATTTACGCTGTTCTGTGCATTTTCGCGGGATTCGGAATGGGCAGCGCCGCTCAGATGAATTCGGCGGCGGAAGCTATGAAAACCGCGTTGGGACTTCCTGAAATTATCACGGGAATCGTTCTTGCGATACTTGCCGCGATTATCGTGTTCGGCGGTGTAAAGCGGATTTCCTCGGTTACGTCGCGGCTTGTGCCGTTTATGTCGGGATTTTACATCATCGGTTGCGTATACATAATCGTTGCAAACGCCGATTCCCTGCCGGGCGCGTTTTCGGAGATTTTCCGCTCAGCGTTCGGACTGTCGCAAATCGGCGGCGGAGTACTCGGATTCGCTGTAAAAAACGCGATTTCAATGGGATTCAAGCGCGGAGTATTTTCCAACGAGGCAGGTATCGGAACATCCGTATTCGCCCATTCAACAGGTGATATAAAAGAACCCGTAGTATGCGGAATGTGGAGCGTTTTTGAGGTGTTTTTCGACACTATCGTAATGTGTACACTGACCGCTCTGGTTCTGCTTACAGCACGGTGCGGCGCGGAAAGCCCCACACAAGTGTTAAGCTCCGTGGACAGCGGAACGCAATATTTCCGTCTCTCGGAGGAGGACGGATTGATTACGGACGGAATCACGCTTCCGGAGACATTCCACGGACACGATATTCACGGAAACGAATTGGAAATCCCGACAAACGGAAAATTTACCTACTCAAACATTATGGTTATCTCGGACGGAAAAATCGAACCGCTGTGCGGCGTGGGACTCGCGGAATACGCGTTTTCGTCCACATTCGGAAAACCCGCGGGAGCGGTTCTGGCGGTGTTGGTAGTGATGTTCGCGTTTTCAACGGTTATCGGGTGGAGCTGCTTTATCGCGGACGCGGCGGAATTTCTTTTCGGAAAGCGTATACGAAAGCCGATATGTATTGTATTTATCGCGTTTTCGGCAGTCGGAGCGGTAATCAATATGCAGACCGCTTGGCTCCTCTCGGACATCTTCAACGGGCTGATGGCGATTCCGAATCTGGTTGCCGTTCTGCTTTTATCGGGAAAGGTTCTCGAAATTACGCGAAATTACAATGAAAGGATTTTCCGAAAACGGAAGATTCCGCCGCTTCTCTCAAAATACCAAAATGGCTCTCCTTAATGTGAGGGCACTGCCCCCACACCCCAGACCCCCTTGTGGGGGCACTGCCCCCACACCCCA
>CAYZQU010000195.1:0-4097 GCA_964480645.1 uncultured Ruminococcus sp.
GTCAAATCCCAACTTGATAATCAAACAAACAGAAATCGCCGCAATGCAAATTGCAAAAAGCAGCCAGTAAATGTCCATTTGTTGAATCTCATCCCATTTAATCGGGCTTCCGTCCATAACGGGAAGACTTATATTGAAAAATGTATTTTGCATATAAAGAGGAAAGAAAAGAATAATAACTGCAGCGGTAAGAATTTTATATGGCATTGGTTTTTTTGCTTTGCAACATATCAAATAAACACCTGTAAATGTCGCCGCACTGCCGACAAAGAAAATACCAAACATTCCCAAAACAGGTGGAATAAGCATTTTCATATCGTACCATAAATCGAAGGTGTTTTGCGCGTATGTGCTGATAGGGTCAAAGAAAAACAGCATATAACAAAGCGTAAAAGATATTATATATGCCGGAGCAAGCTCTTTAAGCGAATCCTTAAGGGATTTAGTGTTCATAATATATTCCTCCGATGGTGTTGATTCATCGTTTTGCGGAATAACTTAAGTACTCACTACTCAAAGTCAACCCCGCATTATCTAAAAACCGCTCCCAACAAAAGTCAAGAGCGGTTAATTTAGCTATAAGAAACCGAATTACTTCAACTCAATTGTAGCGCCGGCCGCTTCGAGCTTGGTCTTGAGTTCCTCAGCCTCAGCCTTGGCAACGCCTTCCTTGATTGCCTTAGGAGCAGCCTCAACCAACTCCTTAGCCTCTTTAAGTCCGAGACCGCAAGCGTCCTTAACAGCCTTGATAACAGCCATCTTAGCGTCACCGAAGGAAGTGAGAACAACATCGAATTCGGTCTTCTCAGCACCGCCTGCGGCAGCAGCACCACCCGCAGCGGGAGCAGCAGCAACAGCAGCAGCGGATACGCCGAACTCTTCCTCAAGGGTCTTTACCAACTCGTTAAGCTCCAGAACAGACAGTTCCTTAACTTCGTCAACAATCTTTGTAATCTTCTCAGAAGCCATTTTATTTACCTCCATAATATGTTTTGTTTTTTTGTTACTTACACGGAATTAACCGCGTTTTTACGGCGATTATGCCGTAACCTTAAGCGGGAACACAGCGATTACGCGGTTTCCTCGCCCTTTTTCGCAATCTCGTTGATAGCGATAGCAAAACGCTGAATCGGGCTTTGCAGCATAAATACAAGCTGCGAAAGCAGAGTTTCCTTGGACGGCAGCTTAGCGTAAGCTTCAACGTCTTCCTTGGAAATGACCTGACCGTCAACAAAACCGAGCTTGATAGAGAACTTTCCATCGGAGCTTTCGGCTTGCTTGAACAGTGCCTTGGGCGCTGCGATAATATCATCGTTGGAGAGGGCAATGGCGGTAGTTCCGTTGAGAACCTCGTCAAGACCGCTCAGTCCCGCAATATCGCAAGCGCGTTTAAGCAAGGTATTCTTAACTACGAAATAATCTACGTTGGCTTCACGAAGCTCTTTACTGAGCTTGGTATCATCCTCAACGGAGATTCCCTTGTAGTCGACCAGAACACCGCCCGCCGCGTTCTTGAGCTTTTCAGCCAAATCAGCGACAAATTGCTGCTTTTTAGCAAGTACAGACTCACTGGGCATAACATTTTCCTCCTTATCTTGATGTTACAAGCCGCGAACTGCTTTTGCGGCTTGCGGTTGATGCTGCCCAAAACAAAACCCTTTCTGCATAAAGACAGAAAGGGAGAATAGAATTCATATCTATCCATTCCTCGGCAGGCGCGAAACCGCATTATGACGTGATTGTCACCTGCTGTCTTTAGAACAGCATAATCATTATACCACATTGAAAATCATTTGTCAAGGGGTTTTTTGAATTTTTTTTGAAAATTTTATTCTTCGGCGATTTCCTCAATTATTGCGCGGATTTCTTCAACGCCCTCGCCGGTCTGCGCGGAAAATTCAATTATTGTGATATCTTCTGCGCACGGAAGTTCGGATTTCAGTGCCTCTCGCCGTTCTGCTCGTTGAGTCTTTGAGAGTTTGTCCGCCTTTGTCAATACCACGACAAACGGAAATCCGCCGTCAATCAGGTAATTTACCATAGATATATCGTCTGCAGTAGGGGAGTGTCGAAAATCAATCAGTTGAAACACCAGCGCAAGCTCCCGCTCTGCCGCGAGATAACCGCCGATAAGCCGATTCCAATTCTGCTTTTCGCTCTTGGCAACCTTTGCGTAGCCATAACCGGGCAAATCCACGATGTAAATATTTTCTAGTTCGTAAAAGTTGATGGTCGCGGTTTTTCCGGGAGTCGCCGAAACCCGCGCAAGATTCTTACGGTTGAAAATTTTGTTTATCAGAGAGGACTTACCGACATTCGAGCGTCCCGAAAACGCAATCTCCGCTTGCTCTGATGGCGGAATCTGCTCAAATTTCCCATACGATGTGAGAAATTTCGCGTTATTGTAATTCATTATGTTATCCCCCTTTTAATAAATAGGACGTATGAACCGAAAAGTTGTACTCTGTTTCAATGTATAGAAATCCGTTTCCATAAAGCAAGTACGGCGCGCCGCAGCTCCAAAGCTCATTCAATGCCGTGTCAATTTCCGCAGATTTTCCGTCTGAATCCGAATTGTAAGCCATAACATATACAGTTTCACCAAGACGTTTTTTCAGTTCAGTTGGCTCAAATGGTCGCGGACTTTTTTCGACTATAAGCCGACAGTCGATATAGTCCTCGGCAGTGTGCGCGAGTTTGTTAAAAACTTCCACACGCTTTTTGGAGGAAAGCTCATAGATTATCCGTTCTCGGACTCGCTTTTGAAAGAATTTTACTATTTCCGATTCCGTTTCATTTGAACTTTTCATTAAACTCATTTATAATCCTCTTAATTGTTCCGTCAAGTCTCAATCCGCAGAAATTCCGTATACTTTGAGGGATTTCCTTATAAAAAGCCTCGGCGATACCTCCCGCGATACAAGCCATGATATCGGCATCGCCGCCAAGTGAAACAGCGTTGCGTATTGCGCTTTCATAGTCATCAGACTGCAAAAAAGCCGCAATTGACGGCGGAACGGAGTATCCCGCGCGGCTGTCAAACACAAATTTTTCGCGTATCTTCTTTATTGATTCGGACAAGTCATAGTGAAAGTTCCGCTCAATATAGTCTTTTATCTCGTCTTTGGATTTCCTGTGACGGGCAAGCCATACAGCCGCCGCGACAGCCTTTGCGCCCGTTATCGCTTCCCGCGAGTTGTGAGTATACAAGCAACTTGCTTTCGCTTGTAAAAGCGTTTGCTCCAACGTATCATACGCGAATCCTATTGGTACAACGCGCATTGCCGCGCCGTTTCCGTAGCTTCGCCGTTTTGAAAACCCGCGCTCCTTTGCCCAATCCGAGAACAGCTGTCCGTAGCCTGCGTTTGGGTAATTCGCAAAAAACTGCTTATACTGTGTGGCGTATTCTGACGCTCGTGAGTTTATCTTAAACAGCGAAACGGGGCGGCTGTCAAGCGTGATTGCTTTACAAACCGCCGCCGTCAAAACCGTATCGTCCGTGAATGTCGACTCTCTATGAAATTCAAAATCGTATTTTTTCGTACAGTGAACTTCATAATAAGAGCCGATAATATCCCCGTAAATCGCGCCCCAAATCATACATTCAGAACGGGTTTTTTAATTTCCGAAATGGGCGGGATAATTTCTCTTTTCGGTTTTTCGGAAGCCTTTTTGCGGTGCGGAACACTCTCGCGGACAAGCGCGGTTTCTAACACCGTGTCAATGTCGTCGCATATTACAAATCGGATATTCTCGCGTACCTTGTCGTCAATCTCCTCCAAATCCGGCTCGTTGTCCTTGGGAATGCAGACTGTGGTGATTCCCGCACGGTAAGCCGCCATTGTCTTTTCCTTAAGACCCCCGATGGGAAGCACCTTGCCACGCAGGGTGATCTCGCCCGTCATTGCCACATCGCGCCGCACGGGGATTCCAGACAGTGCCGACACCAGAGCGGTAGTCAGCGTAACGCCCGCGGAAGGTCCGTCCTTCGGAACTGCGCCCTCCGGCGCGTTCACATGAATATCCTTGTTCTTGTAGAAGTCGGAATCAATGCCGTATTTCGCCGCAATAGACCGTGTAAGCGACACGGCAATTTT
>CAYZQU010000196.1:0-4084 GCA_964480645.1 uncultured Ruminococcus sp.
GAAATACGTCGAGGCGGCGTTTAAGAAATACGAGATTCCGATGTTCTGCGATATGGGCGAATCCATTCTGTATCAGCCGCTGGTGAATGCAGTAATCTCGCTGCTGAACGCGCTTCGCAACTTCTCCCTCGACAGCGTGATGAGTTGCGTGAAGACGGGATTTTACAGTAAATTTGACGAGGAAAAGGGCGAACGCGTGGGACTTTCCACAGCGGAAATCAATACGTTTGAGAGCTATGTTTATGAGTGGTCGCTGGGCACGAATCATCTTAAAAAGCCGTTTACGTTTAAGAATCCGCATTGCGTTAAGAAAAACGAACCCGATTATGACGCCGAAGTCGCCGAGAAAATCCGCGCTGATGTTGTCGAGCCGATTCTGAAGCTCCAAAAGAAAATACGCGCGAAAAAGAACGGTATCACGGGCGCTGAATTCACGGAAATGCTGTACAGATTCATCGCGGACGAAATGGGAATCGGACGTGTGATGTTATCGAAAACCCTTGACCATGACGGAAATCCCGCACCCGAAAGAGTGGCTCTGTTCCAACGGTTGTGGGACACGCTTGTCGGGATTTTCAACACTCTGCATTCCGAACTGGCTGATGAAAAGGTCACGGCGGAGGAATATTACCGCGTTTTCCGTGATATATGCGCGGGAACATCGCTTGCTTCACCGCCGCAATATGTGGACTGCGTTCTGGTCGGCGATATTGACCGCACCCGCGCCGACAACATCAAAGCCGCGTTTATCGTGGGAGCAAGCTATGACGCGTTCCCGACGCCCACGCCGCAGAGCGGAATCTTCTCGGAATACGAAACGGAAATTCTCAGGGAAAGCTTTTCGCAATCTGATGAAAATTCCCGGAATTTCGGTCTGAAATCGGCGAGAGAACAGTACCAATTATCGCTCTATCGCGCTTACAGAGCCGTTACACTGCCTACGGAATATCTGTGCGTTTCTTATCCCGAAAATGCCTCGGACGGTGAAAAACAGCGGCGCTCGGACATAATATCCGAAATTCTTCGGATTTTCCCGGAACTGAATTCCAAAAAAACCTCGGATTTCGGCGCGGAATTTTACTGTTCCTCCGTTGGTGCGGCAAAGCAGAGATTCGCGTTCGGTCTGAACAGCGCGAACCGCGAGACGGAGCTGGTTCGGCGAACACTGAACATCAACGGCTTTGAGGACTTCACCGAACAGCTTGAATCCGTAAAATCCGAACGTGCGAACGAACTTGACGCTTCCGCGCACAGAATCTCGGAACGTCTTGCGAGTCGTTTGTTCTCGCGGGTTATGGGCGCTACAGCCGTAGAAGACCTCGAAAAGTGCAAGTTTATGTATTTCTGCAAGTACGGGCTTGGAATTACGGAACGTGACAGACGCGCTTTTACGCTTATTCGGCGCGGGGACGCGATTCACTTTGTTCTGGAGCACGTTCTCGGGGAATTTTCGGGGAATATAGAACCGTTTTTCGCTTGCTCGCGCGGGGAGCTTTACCATCTTTCGGCGAAATATCTCGAACAATACTGCCGCGAGGAAACAAGCAACGAATTTGAAGAAGATATGCGCACGGGATTCTTGTTCCGCAATATCGCGAACTCCGCAACGGATGTGCTGATTACCATTCAGGCGGAATTTTACGCGCGGAAATATCGTCCGCAATTTTTCGAGTTGGATATCAAAGAGCCGGGCGAGAAACACCTCGCGGAGGAAAATTTCTCGGAAGCCGCTCCCCCGCCGCCCGCTGAGTTGTATTCCGAATCTGAAACGGCGGAGGTTGAATCCGCGGCGGCGGAGCGTAAGGACTCCGACAGATATATTCTTACCAAGCCGCTGGAAATCAAGCTTCACGATAATCTAAGCGTTTACGTGCGCGGAAGGATCGACCGCGTGGACGCGCTTTCCGCGCGCGATGAAAACGGACGCGAGACGGTTTATTTGAGAACAGTGGATTACAAAAGCTCCGCGAAAAACTTTGACGTCAATCTTGCTCTGCACGGAATCAATATTCAGATGCTGTTGTATCTGTTCGCACTGATTGACGCGAACCGCGACAATCCGACGGAAATCCGCGCGGGGGGCGTGTGCTATGTTCCGTCAAAAAGCAGCGGCGCGGTTGACAGCGAAATGTCCCCGTATACCCTGCTGGCATTGAATCATCGGGAAGACGGATTGATTGTTCACTCAAAACCCGTTGACGATGATTGGGAAGCATTTAAGGAATTTACCATCAATAAGATCAAAGAGGAAAGCGGCGAGGAAGCCCCCGAATCCATAAAGAAATCGTTTGAATACTCTCCCGAATCGGAGATTGACGGAGATAAATTCGAACAGCTCCGCGAGGACATCATCGGCGTGATTCGCGATAATTTCTCGGAGGTTTTCGGCGGCGATATAGAAGCAGTTCCCACAGTTTATTCCGAGAGTCGCATGAAGCTTGACGGCAAAAAGGAATCCAAGGAGAAAAATCCGTGCGATTACTGCATTTACAAATCCGTCTGCAAAAACCACGGCGAAAATGTCAACAAAATAGAAAAGAATCAAAATAATCCGTATATCGGCAAGGAGGACGGCGAGAATGGCTGAACAACTCAACGAAATGCAAAAAGCGGCTGTCGAATTTTCGCACAGCGAATCTGCGGTTGTTACGGCGGCGGCTGGAAGCGGAAAAACCACGCTGCTGGTTCAACGTGTTATCAGACTGCTGAGCGACCCCTCTCTCGGAATAAAAGCGGATACAATGGCAATTATGACCTTTACTCGCAACGCCACAAACAGTCTGCGCGACAAGCTCAACAACGCGCTTAATAAGCGTCTGGACGAGCTTTCGGGAGAACCGGATTCCCAATCCGAGCGCAACTGGCTCTCCGAACAGATTTTCGCTCTGCGTCAGGCTTACATAAGCACGATTGACGCGTTCTGTCAGAAAATCATCAGGGAAAATCCCGAAAGCTTTGATTTGCCGATCAATTTCACCATCGCGGACACTCCGAAAAAAACTTCTATGCGGATTGCGGCAATTAACGCGGCAATGCAGGATTTTTATGACGACAACGCCGATAGTCCGTTTACCAAAAATCAGCGTGAGACGCTGTTCTTTACGTTTAATTTTGAAGACGACGAAGACTTGAAAACATCGGTAATCACGGCCGCCGAAGCGCTCTCATCTTACGCGAACGCGGAAAAGTGGCTTGACGACGCGTTAAACGCCTATACGGATTTTCAAAACCTTGAAAAGCAATATCTGGGCGTTTATGTCGAGGCAATCGGATTCTACGAACGAAAGCTGAAATATCACACGGACGTGTATGAAGTCGTCATAGAGAAGTTGGAAGTTTTTGTACGCGAGGTGGAATCAAACGGAAAATCCGACGCCGCCCTGAAAACCCTTAAACAAGAGGTAATTCCCTTCATTCGTGATTACGCCGACTATGATAATCGGAGACTGAATCTTGTCACGGAAAAATACGCGGAACTGAAACGGAATCCGAGAATTTCCGCGCTGACAGATTTGATTGTCTCTTTGACTTCTACAACGACATATCCTCCGCCTTTTCGCCTGACTTTAGCGTCATTCCCGCGTCTCAGGATAGCGTCAATCGCGTCCGCTGTGGCTTTGTCCATTTTCAACTCGCTTTCAGTGGTAGTTTACGGTATAATGCGTGGGGCTATCACCCATTTCTGGATGAATAACCACGCTCGGTTCTTCCGCCTCAACACTTAGAGGCAGGAACTATATTCATTTTTTGATTATCCCAAACTTTTGAATTATTTCTTCTGCTGTCTTTTGTCCCATGCCCCGAATACTACACAACGCAGCAACATAGTTTTCGGAGCCGTGTTTTTTGAAAAAATTGATTAAATCATCTCTTGTCTTAATCCCAGCAACACTTAATCTGTTATATGCCCTCGCAGACAAGTCAACCTCGCTAATCTCAATTATTCCATCCCTATGCCTGTTTTCATATTCTTTTAATCCAAGCAAAAGGATTCTTGATTTGCTCGGGTGTCGTAACATCCGCAGACTGCTATTTATGTTTTTCCTTGCTTTTTCGCGCGAAAATCCAACAGCCTTTTCAATAT
>CAYZQU010000197.1:0-4033 GCA_964480645.1 uncultured Ruminococcus sp.
CAAAAGCTGTTTGTACATCTGTGGCGACTGCGGAAGCGCGTAAAACTTGCCGTTGTGGATTCGCGAGGGAACGAGATAATCGCGCGCACCCTCGGGCGTGGACTTCATCATCATCGGCGTTTCAATCTCAAGGAAACCGTTCTCATAGAAGTATTCACGAGCCACCCGCGCGATGTTGTGCCGCATAATCAGGTTGTCTTGGAGCGGCTTGCGGCGCAGATCCAGATAACGGTACTTCAAGCGGAGTTCCTCATTGGTCTTGGAGTTCGCGACTATCTCAAACGGCGGAGTCTCCGACTTGCCGAGAATCCTCAACTCGGAAACGAGAATCTCCAGTCCGCCCGTTTTTATCTCGGAATTGACGCTCTCACGCGCGCGGACAGCTCCGCGAACCATCAGAACGTCCTCGCTTCTGACGGTTTTCGCCTTATCAAACACGGATTTCTCGGTGGAATCGTCAAACACCAACTGCACAAGACCCGTTCTGTCGCGCAAATCAATGAAGATGATTCCGCCCTTATCGCGGACGCGAGCTGTCCAGCCGCCGACCGTTACCTCCGTCATATCGAGCGTAACCTCGCCGCAATAACAGGTGCGTTTCAAGCCCCTCATATTGTCCATATCACATACCTCAATTCGTTTTTTATCTCCAATACTGTGCTTCATTGAAATAAAGCGTTTATCCTGTTAAAGATTTTACACCATTTAATATTATAACACATTCCGACACTTTTTTCAAGGGGGTAACAGTAATTTTTCTGCAAAAAAATCCGCCGAGTTGGCGGATTTTTACTGATCATTTTTATTTGCGGGTACAAACATCAGACACAGCGTCAACGTGATTATCACAATGGTTTCGCCAAAACCGCCCTCTATTCCGAATGTGCCGCCTGTCCAGAGTTCCATATCGGGCACGAGTTCAAACCTCCATACAGACGGGCCGGACGTTATGCCGCTTACGGGAAGTCCGAAGATGTTCCCTTGCGCCAGATTCCACAGCGAATGTGCCGCGCAGCACGGAATAATGCTGTCAAACCGCAATGCCAAAACCGACATAAACAGTCCGAACAGCGTGAGATTCACGAACACAATCAAATTGAATCCGCCGTTAGAGATGTGCAGAACCGAGAAAAAAGCTGAGTTTATAAGCACAGCTCCCCATAGGGGCATTCTTGCAGACAAACTGCTCATCAAAAGCCCACGGCAAAGAATCTCCTCCTCCGCTCCTTGTATCAGCCAACCTACGCATATTACCGCGAATATTGGCACATTGTACATATCCGTTCCGACATAGTGAACCGCACCCGCGATTGTACAAGCCCCGACAGACGCGGCGAACATCACCGCGCCGAGAATCGCGCCAAACACATACTTCAGGACGCATTTACCGCGAATCAGCCCCATACTCGCGAGAGAACGCCGTTCAATCAGCCGACAGTACACAATCGCGGCGATAATCCCTGTTGCCCTGAGAATCAGGTTGACTCCCGCCATTAATCCGCTATACAACGCGGGTGAATCTGTGAACATCGGCTTGATCGCATGGCTGAGCGGCAGCATAATTCCCATAGGAATAAGCTGTGACACTGCCATAATCACGATGAAAATAACAATCATCAGCAATGGGTGCGGCTTGAACCTCGCGTTTTTCGCTCCGTCTGTGAAATATGAAGTTTTACCCGAAAAAACGGTCTCATACGACATCTCGTTTACCCCTCTTTATCGGTCAAAAGATTCGTTAGCTGGGACAAGATACTGCTTCGCGCGTCCACGGTGATTTCGCCTACATTCTCGCATATACGCTCAATGTACTCAAGCTCTTTCAGGCGGCGGAGCGTGGCGTTTTCGTCCATCAGCTTGGCGGTATTCAGCAGAGAACGTGTGGAAGCGACCTCCTCTCGGCGCGTTATCACGTTTGCCTGAGCGCGCTTCTCAGCCGCGAGAACGCTGTTCATAATAGCAGAAATCTCTCCCGGGAGAATTACATCCTTAATACCTGCGGAAATCAACTCCACATGCATACCCGAGACGCGCTCCCTCAGAAGATTCAGCACCTCCGCGCCGAGGTTTTCACGCTCGGAGAGCAGCTCGTCCATAGTCTTGCTGCCGAGGTAATCCCGCAAAGCAAGCTGAGCAGCCATGTACAACGCGTCGTCAATCCCTCCGTACTCCTCGGCAATCTTCTTGTAATCAGTGATTTTCCAGTTAAGCGAGAAGTTCACGCGAATTCCGACCTTATCCTTGGTAAGAATTTCCTGACCGTTAATATTAAGCAGTTCAACCGCCATATTATACGCACGATAAGTAACCGAAACCCCGCCTTTCCAGTAGTAGTAAGTGCCCTCGGAGAGAAATTCCGTCGCCTTGCCGTTATAATAAACAACTCCACGATGATTACTGCCAATAGTAAGACTCTCGACGTAATTAACGCCGATTTGGTTAATCACCTGCTTTGGAATATCCGCAACGCGCGGTTCGGCGGTGTTATAAACCCTGAACTCGTGCGCGCCCGCCTCATTCCAGAATGCGTGGCGACCCGATTCAAGCACTCCCGCAAATACTCCGTCTATGTAATGCAGACCGATTTCGCCGTCCTTAACGGTGATTTCGCTTACCTGTTCCATTACCCCCGACAGGCTCAAAATCTTCGCGAGAGTTGCCTTTTCAGACTTGATTTCGTCCCCAATGCCGATGGCCTCGATGGTCTTAGCCTTGTTTACATTGTACTTCCCTGCCCCGAGGACGTCCGTCAATACGCCATTTCTGAACAGCAAGCCCTTTTGATTATCATTAATAATTACCTTCATATTTCCTCCTTATTTTAATGGCAAATCCAAAACCGCACAAATGAAATCCGCTTTGCGGATTTCAGTTGTGTTTGCCTGAGCGGCACGCAACATCGCTTCGTAACGTCACGTGCCACTCGCATTTTGAATTTGCGAACCCTTCGATAACTTGATACTGATTTGTGTGCTTGTTACAGAATTTCCCAGTTAAACTGTTCCTTTAACTCTTCGCAACACTTCTCGCAAATCCAGAATCTGCCGTCAAGCGTTATATAGCCCACATTTGAGCAATATTCTCCGCTTGGTTCACATGTAAACTTACGCCAGCAAAAAACGCAGTAAGCCTTGCCGCGTCTTCTAAAAAACGCCTTAACCAATTTCTGATTCATAAATTGTTCTTACAAATCAGGTTTCATAAACCCTCCTGATTTTCCGACACATCAAGTAATCGGGACTTCCCAACAAGTCGCTCCAGACCGAGATCAACGCCATCGCAATCAATCAGAACATCTTTCGGAAAATCCTTTGATGATATAATTCTTTCCAAAAGACTTTGCTTGGAGTATCTCACTAAAACGAATTGTGGATTGTCAAAAGGCAGGCTTTTGATGAATTCGGAAGCATAATCTCCCACGATCATTCCATTATAGTCAAATTGGAAACTTACATAATCTTCATTAAATAAAACATCAAATTGTTTTTCTCCGTAATCCCTGATGCCTGTGTTTCCTTCAAAAGTCATTCCCTTTATTGTTTTCGAGGAAAACTTCTCATTTCCAATAAAAATAACCCATTTTCCCATTAAATTACCCCCCGTATAATTTCAGCATGTAATGCGTGATGCACACCGAAATTATACACTATTCATTACCTTATTAAAAAGCGCATTTGCGCGGATTTACGGCATTCCGTTTCCATACCGCGCGGACGGCGGAACGATTGAGCGCGATTCGACGAAACGCGGTTTTGGAAGTAATCTTCCAAAATGGCGGAACGCTTCCTCGCACGGTATCCTCGCGCCGGCAAGGTACGCGCAGTATTGCGGCTCATCGCCGCAGAAACGGAACTTCATTAAGAGCTTTGTCCCATACAAAGTGATAGTTTTTCAGGCTATCGATGTCAGTATCCTTTTGAGAGATACAATTCGGATTCGAACCGAAGCGCGGGTTTCAACCGCGCTTTACCAATAAGGAGACCCTGTTTGGGTTACTCCTGCCGTACACATATAAAACAATACGCTTACCTAC
>CAYZQU010000198.1:0-4033 GCA_964480645.1 uncultured Ruminococcus sp.
CGCCCAAACGAATATGCAGCTCAACGGTCTCGTCAAACTTAGCTTTCGCAGTCTTGCAGACCAGATCCAACGCGTCCGCAGACTCATAAATCTTCGCGGAATCTATAAGCTTTGCGCTTTCAACATACTTCTTACCGTGTTTCATAATATCCTCCTTGTGGTCAAGCGGAAATAATCCTCCCACCAAATAGTTTAGTCAACAACTTCTACGCCCATTGAACGGCAAGTGCCCGCAATCATCGAGATAGCGGTGTCAATATTTGCCGCGTTAAGGTCGGGCATCTTCGTTTCGGCAATTTCCTTAAGCTGCGCCTTGGTAATCTTCGCAACCTTGTTCTTATTGGGAACTCCCGAACCGCTTTCAATCTTGCAAGCCTTCTTAATCAGAACGCTTGCAGGCGGAGTCTTGGTGATGAAAGAGAAGCTTCTATCCGCATAAACCGTGATAACAACGGGAATAATCAGACCCGTCTTATCCTTGGTGCGCTCATTGAACTCTTTGGTGAACGACATAATATTTACGCCATGCTGACCCAACGCGGGACCAACAGGGGGAGCCGGTGTTGCTTTACCGGCAGGAATCTGCAGCTTTATAAATCCTACTACCTTCTGTGCCATTTTAATTTTCCTCCATAAAAAACAAATTTGAAGAAAACGCGGTTAAATCTTCTTGATGCCCGAAATGTCAACTGTTGTCGGCGTTATCTCACCGAACATATTATTGACATTTACGACAACACGGCGATTCTCCTCGTCAATTTCAACGATTTCGCCCTCGAAATCCTCAAGAACACCCTGTTTGAGTACGACTCTGTCACCGACTTCAAACTTGGCATTCGGTTCTCTTCGGTCTTTTTCAAGCTCACGAACCTCTTCTTCACTCATCGGGGTGGGCTTCGTCTCAGGACCTACAAATCCCGTTACGCCTCTGGTATTTCTGCATATCTGCCACGTTTCATCGGTTTTTACCATCTTCACGAACACATAGCTGGGATAAAGCTTTTCTTCTACCTCTTTAACCTCTCCGTTGTCCTTTTCGATAGTTTTGGTTACGGTAGGAACCATTACATCCTCAATCATATCCTGAAAATTTCTGTTTTCAACGAGCTTCTTGATATCCGCCATAACCTTGTTCTCATAACCCGCGAACGTGTGAAGAATATACCATTTTGCCTCTGAGTCAGCCATAATTTCCCTCCGTGAATCAGTGGAACAGCAAGCTGTTCAAAAAGCCGAACAACGAATCCAGACCAAACACCACCAATGTCGCAATTACGCACGTTACGATAACGACAACAGTATTTTTCGTAGTTTCCTTTGGTGTAGGCCAAACAACCTTTTTGAACTCGCTTCTGGCATCCTTAAAATACTTAACGATGCCCTTTTTGGGCTTCTTCGCGGACTTTGCGCCTTTTCCGCTCTTGGCGTCCTTAGTGTCCTTTGACTTTGCGTCTTTGGACTTTTTCTTGTTCGCCTTGGATTCTTTTGCGCTGTCCTCATCTCCGGCTATACCGGAAGAAGCCTCGGGAGAGTTTTTTTCAAGCTCTAAATCCTTAGCCATCCTAAATCCTCCCTATTACTTGGTTTCCTTGTGAAGCGTGTGTTTCTTGCAGAATCTGCAGTACTTGTTCATTTCAAGTCTGTCGGGATCGTTCTTCTTGTTCTTCATGGTGTTGTAATTGCGCTGTTTGCACTCCGAACACGCCAATGTAATCTTTACTCTCACTTTTCGGCACCTCCTACTTTCTTAGCCCTCACGGGCATTATTGCCTCCCTCGACGCGGAATTGCGATTTAATGGGACAATGCATTGCGCCGATAAAAGCAGCGCAAAAAAATATACCCCATTCGAGGTATTTTTATTTTACCACAGATTTTGAGTTTTGTCAAGTACTTTTTTGCGATTTTTCAAAATTTTTCTGTATTTTCATCATCTATGCTATCACTGAACAGAATATCACAGAAGTGCTCCTCACTTTCGACAAAGCAACAGCTATCCTGCATATAGATTACAATTACCGAGCAACCCTTTGACAGCGGTCTTCCGTTGGCGGAAATCGCACGGAACAGGTAACTTTTGTTTCCGTGGCGCACAGAAATTACCCCAAAGCCGTCCTCATCAATATCCTCCGCCACTTTCGCAGACAACCCCTCCAGTTCCCCAGCGTTCGGCTCACCGCTTTTGTGGAGCTTGTCATAAATCGGCACGATCACGGTATTTATCAAAAAGTTCACTGCCAATCCCGCTACCGCTCCCAACGGAAGCGAACTCCAGCCCGCAAATCCCGCTGCGTCAAGTAACAATCCCGCGATACTCCCGGTGAAGATGAAAATTACCAACCGAAGCATATCTTTCGGGAAGACCGTTTGCCAAAGATTCTTGTCTTTTTTATCGGTAAAAAGCTCACCCGAATCGGGGAAAAACCGCTTTCCGTAGAATACCTGCGCTATTAGCTGCGCTCCAAGGTAAACTCCCGACAGAATAATCAGAATTACATAGAAAGTTCTCATTTTTCGTCCTCTTGCGGTTTATCCTTAAGTTCGATTCTCACTTTGTTCACGCGAAGCTCCTCAACCTCAAGAACCGTTAGAACGCAATCATCGGTTTCCTGTTTTTCGCCGTTTTCGGGGAATTTTCCAAACAATTCCAAAGTCCACCCGGCGACGGTATGAGCCTCACTTTCGATTTCAAGCTTTATGTCGCGGCTCTCGAAGAATCGACGTAATGAATTCAGCGAGCTGTCGCCGTATACCTCAAATTCTCTGTCGGACCGCGCGATTATCGGACTTTTTACCTCATCGCTCTCGTCCCAGATTTCTCCTACAAGTTCCTCAAGAAGGTCTTCAAGCGTGACGATTCCCAATGTTCCGCCGTGTTGGTCGAGAACCACGCTCATGTGGCATTTTTTCTTCTGCATCTGGCGCATAACCTCGGAAATTTTCACCGTGCCCGGCAAGTAGATTGTTTCCTGAATCAACTCGCGAACCGTCAACTCGTCGCGGCGTTGTTCATAAGCCTTGATAAAATCTTTTTCGTTAATTATTCCAATGATATTATCAAGATTTTTCTCATATACGGGCATTCGTGAATATTCCTCGCGGAAAAATTTTTCACGAACCTCTTTCGCGGAGTCGGTTATGTCAACTGCGGTTATCCGAACACGCGGTGTGATTATCTCATCAACGGTGATTTCATCGAACCGAAGCGCGCTGCGGACAAGGTTGCTCTCCTGCTGTTCCAGAACGCCCTCGTCCTCGATTTCGTCGATTATCGCCATCAGTTCTTCTTCGGTGACGCTTACACTCTCCTTTTTATGGCACAAAAGGGATATTCCTTTTTTCATAAGTATAAACAGTGCTGAAAACGGTGTGAAAATTATCATAAGGAACGAAATAATTGCGGAAATGCCAATGCAGACGCTTTCCGCATAGTCTTTCGCAAGGCTTTTGGGCATTATCTCACCAAAAATCAGCACCACCAGCGTTGTCGCGACTGTTGCCACTATCGAACCATACTGCTCCCCTACCAGCTTTATCGCGAGAATTGTTGCTATTGATGAGGTAGCAATATTCACTATGTTGTTGCCGATAAGAATTGTGGTCAGAGCTTTGTCGTACTTTTTGAGTATGTTTAATGTACGTGCCGCACCGCGAGAACCGTTTTCAGCCATATTTTTCAAACGAATTCGATTGACGCTTGACAATGCCGTTTCCGATGCCGAAAAAAACGCGGACATTAATACCAAGACCACTAATATTACTATATTCATACGTTCTCCTTGAACACGAATTTTTTAATGCAATCGGTGACTCCGTTGTGGTTGCAGTCCGCGCAAACAAGCTTGCACAGACGCTTTATTTCCTCGTGGGCATTTTTGGGGCAGACGCTGAATTCAGCGTTTTGCAGCATTTCCACATCATTGAAATAGTCGCCGAACGCCATAGTTTCGGATTTCGTGATTTTCATGGACTTTTGCAGTGCTTCCAGTGCCCTGCCCTTGTTCACTCCGGACATCATTATATCAATCCAGACA
>CAYZQU010000199.1:0-4022 GCA_964480645.1 uncultured Ruminococcus sp.
CGCTTCCTTTGTTCCACCCGCCTTTTCGCCGCGAAGAGCACGTCCTATCATCTGTGTCATTAAGATTTTAGAGGTCGTGGGTCGCGCAAGAAATACCGAATGAGTTTGCGGTAAATCCGTACCCTCGGTAAGAATGTTTACATTTATCAGCACATCCAGCTCGCCTTTTTTATATTGTTCTATCTTGCGGTCGTTATCTTTGTTGGATACCGTAATTCCCGTTATCATATCGCGAACGCTTGATATAATATAATCCGCCTTTACGCCGCTTTTATTAAACAGTACCGCAAGCGCGATCGCGTGGTCTTGATTAACGGCAAAAACAAGCGTTTGCCCATACTTGTCCTTATTCTTGATATAGGTATCAACAATAAAACGATTACGATCTTTATTTTCCGCAATGTATCCCGAAATAGATTCGGGAAGTCTGTCGAAATTTTGTATCAGCTGAATATCTTTAACGCCCAACTCGTTGGAGAAGTTCTGATTAGTGAGATATTCGTCAAAGAACGGTTCCGCAAGAATACCTTTCTTTATCAAATCGTTAAGGTCAATGCTGTAAACAATATTGTCGCTGAATATCTGATATAAGGCTCCGCGCTCGTTTTCATTAGTGCGCTCGGGAGTAGCTGTAAGTCCAAGCATTTTAACAGACCTTGCTTTGTCATAAACATAGTCAATGATTTTGCGATAACTTCTCGCAACAGCGTGGTGTGCCTCGTCAATGATGAGGTAGATTTCCTCACCGTCAAGCCAATCATCAAGATAATCCAAGTTGCGGATAATGCTGTCTTTTCCGCAAATCAGGATATTATCATCGGGCTGAATATGTACAGGCTTATCGTGTTCACCCGAAATAATACGGTACTTGAATTTAGTGTGGTTGATCATATCCTTGCTGTAAGCATTCAGCGCAAACGTATCTGCTGCCTGCTCCAGGAGCAAATGCCTGTGCGCGATCCAAAGTATCTTTTTGCCATTGTCCACCGCGTTTTTCAACAGCCAATAAACGGCAGTAAGTGTTTTACCTCCACCCGTTGGGAGTACCAAGATGGATTTGAATTCATCTTTTTTATTAATCTCATCGAGCCTTCGCATTGCATCGGTCTGGTGCTCGTAAAGCATTCGCGGATTATTGCCATCTGCGGGGGTAATAGTTTTCGCGTTAAGATTTTCGACTAAAGTCTGCATAATTTTCACCTCATCAAATATTGTTTTTCAAATTACATTATATATTATTTTCTGACGTTTGTCAAGCGATATTGACCAAAAGCTCCTTTTCCTCGGTAAAGCTTTTGAACACTATGCAATATTCACCGCTGCCATCATCGAGCATATAATATGCTGTCTGCATTTTCTTTATAATATGCACTAATTTAAGGAAAACACAATTATTATAAAAGAAAACCTACTTCAGCCTATAATAGCACGTTGACCTTCCGCTGCCCTCACGATCAAGTTCCCCCGCAGCCACCAGCCTGCGAAGCGCACCCTCTATTGCACTAACACTGAGTGCCGGACATAGTTCTCGTATATCCTGCTTTGTAAATCTCCCGATCTTGTTTTGCGAAGCGCGTCTTACCGTTTCGAGCGCTGACAGCTTTGTTTCCACTAAAGAAAACCGATCCTCAAAATCCTTATATGCCGCAAGAACAGTTCCCAGAATATATTTTATAAACGGTATGGTGTCCTCCGCGCCCTCGTGCCAACCGTTCTGCGATTCGCGCAAAGCATTGTAGTACAGATCTTTGTTTTTGGCGATCTTTGCTTCAAGTGAGATATACTTACCAACATAAAAACCATTCCTGTAAAGCAGCAGTGTTGTGAGCAATCGGCTCATTCTGCCGTTTCCATCATTGAAAGGATGAATACACAGAAAATCGTGAATAAACGTTGGGATCACGATCAACGGTTCAACTTCCATATTTCCTATCACGCGGTTATATTCTCCGCAAATTTTATCCAATGCCATAGGAGTTTCAAACGGATCAAGCGGAGTAAACAGCGTTTGGGTCTGCCCGTCCGGGTGAGTTGCACTGATATAGTTCTGAACATTTTTCGTCCGCCCCGCCATTGGATTGTTCATATGGCTATACATAATTTTATGAAGTTGCAAAATATAATTTTGCGTTATCGGAATAACATCAAAGCTCTCATGAATAATACTAAGCACATCACGATACCCTGCGATCTCTTGTTCATCCCGGTTCTTGGGAGTGGTTTTCTCCTCGACAAGCTGTTTTATACGCGTGCTTGTAGTGACTATTCCCTCAATAGCATTGGACGCTTCGGTGCTTTGTATCTTGGCAATGCTGACCAGCTTTTCAAGCTCCTCGGGGCGCTGCTTCAGATAAAGCTCCTGTTTCCCGGCTTCCTTATAAATAGCCGCGATCAGTCCGAGCATTTCCGAATCCCACTTTTGGTCTTTAATTGCCGAATAATTGAAATCTCTCATTCCCTTACTCCTCTCACTCTCCCCTTATATTATAGCACAAAATAAGGGAAAAATCAAGAGATATTTTTGAACTGATGCGAAAAGTGACCCATTTTTTTCAGATTGGACTTTTTAATACAAATTTTGTCCATTTTGATACTGCGCATTTCCACGCTATATCATCCAAATCGGAATAATCAAATTATTCCTGTCAAACGCGCCGAACCGCTCCGCCATGCAAAGCACCGCGCTCGTTCCTATTTGCAGCGAAGCCTTGTCAATCACGCCAAAAGTCTTGATAATTCGTTTATCGGGAGTTGCGGTTTTCTTGATTTCAAGCGGACAGAGCTTCCCGTCACCCTCGATTATCACATCGATCTCTTTGGTATCGCGGTCACGGTAGAAGTAAAGATACGGCTCCAAACCCGCGTTCTGATACCCCTTCATAATCTCCGATACAGCGAAATTTTCGAGCAGTGCGCCGTTCATCGCTCCGATTTCCGCGACCTCGGGCGAAGACCACTTTGTCAAGTAGCAGACAAATCCCGTATCGTAGAAATACAGTTTCGGCGTTTTAACAGTACGTTTCAGGACATTATTTGAATACGGATGGAGCAGAAAAATTATCCCCAGCGTTTCAAGAATGTTTATCCACGATTTAGCCGTAATTTCATCAATATCTGCGTCATCTGCAAGTGCCTTGTAATTCAGCAACTGAGAGGTTCTCGCGGCTGCTGCGGTTACAAAGCGATTGAATTTCAACGCGTCAATGTTGCCCGAAATCTCACGCACATCGCGCTCAATATAGGTTGAGAGATACGACGAATAGTAGATGTTTCTGTCGGCATACTGACCGCTGACGATTCCGGGCATAGAGCCGTTCCAAATACGCTCGAACATTTCGGGAGTTGTTACAGGCGCAATGCTCTTGCTCTCTGCCAGCAGCTTGTCAAAATCTGTGGTGAACGGAACACACGGCGCGTCAATAATCTCCCGCTGCGACATCGGCGACATATGCAGTAGCGCAACCCGTCCCGCAAGCGACTCTTGAACACCTTGCATAAGTCGGAAAATCTGCGAACCTGTCATCCAGAAATCGCCCGGGTTATGATGTTCGTCAATGTGAATCTTGATGTATGTGAACAATTCCGGCGCGTACTGAACCTCATCAATCAGCACGGGTGGCTTGTGGAGCTGCAAAAACAGCGCGGGATCGTTTTTCGCCATATCGCGCGTGTTCAAATCGTCGAGCGACACATATTCGCGTCCGATGTTCTCACGCTCAGCAAGCGAACGCAGCATCGTTGTCTTTCCGGATTGGCGCGGTCCGGTCAAGAGTATGGCAGAGTATGACTTGCTAAGCTCCAAAATCTTGCTTTCCATGTGACGGGCTATATATCCCATGTTGCAACCACCTTTAGGCTAATATTTGTTATATCCTTATTATAGCCGAAAATTATGCGTTTGTCAAGCGATTAAAAAAATTTTGAAAAATCTATTGGCAAGCACGAGAATGTGTGGTATAATTTATTTGAGCCTGTTCACATTAAAATTGCATCTAAAATCATAGCAAAAGAAATAACAGCAC
>CAYZQU010000200.1:0-3978 GCA_964480645.1 uncultured Ruminococcus sp.
TATATTATACCACTTATTTCCCTTTTTTGCAAGATTAAATCAGTGTTTCCTTAAGAACGTGAACGTTTATTCGCGTTTTGTCAACAAGCCTTTCAACCTTGTCCCTAATTTCAAGCATCCGGGTCGTGTTGCGTTCTCTGCACGGCAGTGAAATATAAACCTTAAGTTCCATAGTAATTCCTCCTCAAATATCATAAACCTTGCTTGCCAACATATCCGCCGTGTGCGTGTAAAGCACGTTCGGATATTTTTTGATTGCGAGGTCGAAGCTGTTCCAATCATCGGTGTTGTAAGCACCCATGTGATAACGTATACAAAGAATCTCTTCCTCGGTAAGCACCATAAACTGCGACAACAGCATAACGGACTTCTCGCCGTGACCCTCAATGAGCTTTTGTTCATTGTGTTCCCACATTGATGGGTCGGATGCAAATATCCTCTCACTATCCGCGTAAATATCACAACGGGGATGAACGTACTCGTCACATTTGCAAAGGTCGTGAAACAACCCGACTATCCACGGCGAACAATATCTTTCCCATTTCGATCCGAGTTTTTTGGTGTGGTCGGCTAAAATTTTCGCGACCCGCAAAGAGTGAGCAAACAGCCCACCGTCAAAAGCACCGTGAAAATTCAACGATGCCGGCACATCAAAATATCCCATTTTGTCGAGTTCTTCGCAAAGCCGTACCGAACTTCTTCCAGAGACAAACTCCATTACTTCGTAAGACTTAACTTCGTTGAATAGAACGCCCCTGAATAGTTGTATTCGTTCCGACTTTGACATTTTTTTGACACTGTTCGCAGATTTTTCGAGTTCTTCCCAAACGTTTTTGTAATCCATAGTAAATTCCTCCTAAAACAAAAACCGAGTCTATCTTTGAGATAAACTCGGTTCTAAAGTTTTCACGGAATGTCAGTTTTCCGCGTTTTTCTGCGCCAATCTCTTGGCTTTGTTGATTCGTTTCTGTTCGTCAGCGGGAAGATACGCTGTGCACCATTCTCGGCACTCAGGAAATCCATCGTAAGCACAGGCGTTGCAGAACAAACACCCGCGCCCTTTGTCGGGAATATCTTCCTCAAACTCCTCGATTACAACATCCCACGTGCCGTCCTTTTTCTTAACAGGCGTTGCCATCTGTGATTTGACCATCATATCCAACACCTCCTTTAATATCATTATACCACATACCAAACGAAAAGTAAAGGGCTTTTTTCAAAGCCCTTTACTGGATTCAGATTAGGAAATCAAAACCCTGTATCGTTCGGCAAGCTCATCAAAAGTTTGCTTGTCAACGTTTGCTGTTACGTGGAACTCAATCCTGTCCTTGCTGTTCATTACAGTTTCGACAGTGCCTTGGATTCCTTCCGCAAACAGCATTCGCAGACAAACTCCCAATTGTTTATTGCTTGTCGCCAAGAAATATCTCATAGGTCATCACCTCCTTTCCACAATAGGGGTTGTAGATTATGCGTGTTTCAACGTTTGATACTACCCAATCGGTTCAAAGTTTCCTGCACGGTGTTACGGCAAACCCGACAAATATCAACCAACGCTCCCGCCTTATACCGCATTTCTATCGGACATGCATTTCCCTTGATTTTTGAAAAAAGCAAAGGTTCAGCAGTGGTTTGAATTTGTTCCCCACAAATATCACAGAACGCCGCTTCCTTAATCATAGTAATTCCTCCTAAATATCAATATGCCGTTTCCGAGATAAGTCGGTCAAGTTTGCTTGGATTAAAAAAGCTTATCACTTGTTGCTCGTCCAGATAAAAAAGTACTTTATACAGTACGTCCAGTGCCTTTTCTCCGTCTGCGGTTAGCTTTTGGTTATCGTCAAACGGGTTTCTTGCTCCAACTGCTTGAAGCAATTCTTCAACAGTACCGATTTCTTCGTTCATAGCAATTCCTCCTAAATATCAAGTTCCTCACACCCGTAACCCGCTTGTCTGAGCCAATCGGCAACCAAATTACGATGGCAAAAATCCCCGCTCTTTTCAAAGCAAAGGAGTACAACATCGTGTCCGTCAGCTATTTTGGTAAGCTCGTTTACCACGGATTCGGGATCGAGATTGTTCAGTACCTCGTTTGTGTAAACGTTAATGTACATTTTCTCGGTAACTCTGCCACCTTGCCACGCGGACAGCAGAACCGATGGCGGAGCTAACACCTTATATGTCAGCCCGTTATACCATTTTGGCGGGTATCGGCATATAGCAATCGGAACTATGCCCGCCGGCATTTTCCGTAATTTCGCAAAATAGCTTGTGTATATCATTTGAAACCCCTTTCAAACGTCCCCGCGTTAAAGTCTTTTTTCCGTTTCAGAGCGGCATTTATCGCCACATCAATGGACGCGTTGGAACGCAGATGATAGAAATACAAGTCCGTGAACGGCGTATTCAAGCGGTCTATGCGTCCCTTTGCCTGCTCCATAACACGGTAGGAATAGTTCGGCGAGTAGAATATAATCGTATCGGTCTTGATACAGTTCCACCCCTCGCACCCCGCCGTGTACTGCACGAGATACACCCACCGCTCCGAATCGGGAATCGGTTGGTGCTTATGTCCGTTCCACTCGGCTATCTCCGTGCCGCTCTCATAATCGAGAGTTTTCAGAATATCCAGTTCATAGTCGAAGTTGTAGAACACGATTACCCGCGGCTTTTCCTTGAGAATATCCAGAACCGCCGTTCCGCGTGAATCATCGGAATTTACGATTTTCCGCAGAGCCATACACAATTCCGAGCCGCCCGAAAGCGGTCTGTTTTCCCATACGTTCCACCGCCGTTTCAGAATATCCTTGTAAATAACCGAATCATATTCGCACGGAACATTAATTTGGTGAGAGCGTGTTTCCCGCTTGAAATCCATATTGACGAGGATTTTGTTCCGCAGGCGAATCAACCGCCCCGTGTTCAAATATCTGTCGACTTTCGGGAACTTCACACGCGGATTATACACGATATGCTCCCGGATAAACTCCGTGCGGTTTTTGTAGAACCCGTTCGCGATGAACACCGGAATATAATCCTCCCATTTATCGCCCGGAGTAGCCGACAACAGAATCCACTCGTTGGACTTCGCAATTTTCAGGAACGACTTCACCCACGCTCCAGAGCCGACAACCCGCTGTTCGTCAAATATAAAGAACGCGTTTTCCGCGTCCGCGTATTTACCGATGTTGTTCCAACTGTCGATTACCACGCGGTTGGAATATAAACTCGTATCCTTATGTGGAGAAAGCAGAAAGGGCGAAAGTTCGCCCTCCCATTCTTTCGTGTCGCGTTTTCTTGCCGTGGTGATTATGTATAGGTCTTGCGGAGGGTCTCCCATGGGCAGATAATTGTTACCTGCCGCATAACCCAAAAGCGTACCACCATTCTTAAAGAAATAATACGCGAGAGCCGTCCGTGATTTCCCCGAACCTACCCCACCGCACAAGATACAGCCGTTTTTCATCTTGTTCACGGCGTCCTTTTGATAATCATATAATTCAAACATTTTGAAGCCCCTCATGCATACCACTTTGGCATGCTGTTAAATATAGCGACCGCTTCCTCAAAACCGAGTGCTTCTAAAGCCGTTAAGATTGCTTCATCCATATAAAAATGACACATCTCTATGTTATCTTCATATTCTTTTGCTAATGTGGAAAGCGCATTGACTAAATCTTCGTTCACTTTCGGCAATGCCGAAGCAATTTTTACCAGTTCTTCGTTATTTTCGCTCATGGTAACCTCCAAGCATCAATAATCCTCCGGAAACAAAACGGTAGTGGCAGACCTGTCCCATTCAGTGATTATCCAAATCGTGTCATCGCCGTGCTTGTAGACTGCAAGAAGTCTGTCACCGTATTTGAGAGCGTCGTCGTTGGACTTTTTGTCTTCATCGCAGGTATCGCCCCAGTCGCAATCGATGTAGCGACCCAAACTCATCTGCACAAACCTTGCAAACGCTTTGTCCTCGTTCAT
>CAYZQU010000201.1:0-1769 GCA_964480645.1 uncultured Ruminococcus sp.
GATTGTGGCGTTTCCGACCGAAACCGTGTACGGACTTGCCGCGAACGCTCTGGACAAGGACAATTGGGGGGTTAAGGAAATCTTCCGTGTCAAGGGCAGACCGCAGGACAATCCGCTGATTGTACACATCGCAAGTATGAAAATGTTGCCGCCGTTGGTTAAAGAAATTCCCAAAATTGCGAATCGGCTTGCGGAACGCTTTTGGGGCGGACCGCTCACAATGATTTTTCCTAAATCTAACCTGATTTCAGACACAGTGAGCGGTGGTCTGGACACGGTCGCAATTCGTATGCCGGCAAGCGAGGCGGCATTGGCAATTATCAAGAAATGCGGATTTCCGCTTGCCGCGCCCTCCGCGAATCTGTCGGGTAAACCCAGTCCCACGACCGCAATGCACGTTTATGAGGACTTAAATGGTAAAATTCCACTGATAATCGACGGCGGTGAGTGTTCCGTTGGAGTGGAAAGCACCGTAATCTGCTTTCGGGGCGGAAAAATCCGCATTCTGCGCCCCGGCGGAATTACTGCGGAAATGCTCTCGGAATTCGCCGAGGTTGAGGTTGACAAAGCGGTTACAGCGCAGCCTGCAAAAGACGAGCGCGTACTCTCACCCGGTATGAAATATAAGCATTACTCCCCAAAAGCGGATGTGTACATTATAAATGCTCATGGAGAGAAATTTACAGATTACTGCTCGAAACGAGCGCGATTTGAGGAAAATCTGATTGCTCTCGGCGCGGGAGTTCGCGAGGAGGGTTGCTTTTGGGATTACGGCGCAACTCCTGAGATTCAGGCACATCGGTTGTTTGCACTGCTTCGGAAAGCCGATGAAATTGGCGCGAAAACTGTTCTGGTAGAAATCCCCGAAAAGAGCGGAGTGGGGCTTGCAGTGTATAATCGCTTGCTTCGCGCGGCAGCGTTCAGAATTATAGAGGTATAATAGCTGTGAATTTGCCAAATATTATGATAATAGGGCTTACAGGGAACAGCGGCGCGGGAAAATCCACCGTTCGGGAGATGTTTCGGAGTCGTGGATTTATGGTGGTGGACTGTGATGATCTGGCGCGAAAGGTCGCGGATAATCCCGAATTTCTGAGAGAATTGGATTACCGCTTTCCAAAAAAGCTGTTGAATCCCGATGGGACGCTAAACCGCGCACTCACGGCAAAAACCATCTTCTCAGACAGTGTTCTCCGTGAACTTTACAATCGCCTGATTTTCCCATATATCATTTATAATGTAATCGCGGAGATAAAATCAATTAGCGGAAATGTCCTGTTGGACGCTCCGACACTGTTTGAAGCGAAGTTGGAAATAATCTGCGATTCTGTTGTGAGTGTTACGGCAGAGCCGGAACTTTGCCGCGCGCGTATTTGTCGGCGGGACGGAATTTCCGAAGAACAGGCTCAGGCGCGGATTTCTTCACAGCATTCCGCGGAATTTTTCAGGGAGCATTCCGATTTTGTTATTGAAAACGATGGAACAAAGGAAAAACTCTTTGAAATCACCAATTATGTGATAGACAGTTTGAAAGGCATAAAATGACAACTCGTAAAAGGAAAAAGAGCATAGCGCCGTTTGTGGTAATCGTGTCGATTATCGCGGCAATTCTGTTGGGGCTGCTTGTATATATCATATATAATTTGTATATCGAGCGTAATTACCCGATTAAATATGAGGAATATGTCGAAAAATACTCGGCGGAATACAATGTAAACAAGTATCTTGTCTACGCTGTAATTAAGACCGAAAGCGGATTTCGTCAGGAC
>CAYZQU010000201.1:1779-3974 GCA_964480645.1 uncultured Ruminococcus sp.
GATTGGATAAATTCCAAGATGGACGATGATAACACGGTGTATTATGATATGTATGACCCCGAAACGAACATAAAATATGGTTGTTGGTTGTTGGGATATTTATATGAGGAGTTCGGAAATGTAGAGGCGGTCGCGGCGGCTTATCACGCGGGACGCGGAAATGTCAACGAGTGGCTTGCGGACAGACGCTATTCGCTTGACGGAAAGCACCTCGACAAAATTCCCATTAACGACACCGAGCATTATGTTCACAAGATTACTAAAGCTATGGATATGTATCTCAGGCTTTACAATAAAAAATAAACCGAAAGGAATAAATACTATGGCAAAGAAAGAAACTCAGGAAACAAAAGACCTTAAGGAAAAGTTGTTTTTGCGGAAAAAGAACGCTTATCTGAGAATGAGCGATGCGGAAATCAAGAAGATGAACAAATTCTGCGAGGATTATAAGCACTTCCTTGATGTGGCTAAGACCGAGCGAGAGGCAACTGCGTTCATTAAAAAAACTGCCGAGGAACGTGGATTTGTTCCGTTCGATAAGAACAAAACTTACAAGGCGGGGGACAAGGTGTATCTCGTGAACCGCGAAAAGTCCGTGATTCTGGCAATCATTGGAAAAGAGCCTATTAAAAACGGCGTAAATCTTATGGCGGCGCATATCGACTCCCCGCGTCTGGACATGAAGCAGAATCCTCTGTACGAAAAGGACGAGGTGGGCTATTTCAAGACCCATTACTATGGCGGAATCAAGAAATACCAATGGACGACTGTTCCTATGTCGCTGCACGGTGTAATCGTCAAGGCGGACGGCAGTAAAATTACCGTGAATATAGGCGAAGACGAAGGAGACCCCGTGTTCTGTGTGTCGGATTTGCTGCCACATCTGGCGACCGCGCAGATGAAGCGTCCCTCAACCGAACTTGTAAAAGGCGAGGAGTTGAATGTAATCATCGGCTCTCGACCGTTCAAGGACGATGAAGCAAGCGAAGCCGTAAAGCTCAATCTGCTGATGATTCTCAATGAAAAATATGGTATCACCGAATCCGACTTCCTTTCTGCGGAACTGGAGGCTGTTCCGGCATTTAAGGCGCGTGATATCGGTTTCGATAGAAGCCTTGTTGGAAGCTACGGGCAGGACGACAGAGTATGCGCATATACCGAGCTTATGGCTGTACTGAACGCGAAGACTGTACGCAGAACGGCTGTCGCGATTCTCACCGATAAGGAGGAAACAGGCTCTGATGGCAACACAGGCTTGCGTTCCGCATATCTGAAATACTTTATCGCGGATTTGTCAGCAACCTTCGGAGTTAGGGGCAGAGATGTGCTTTCCAATTCAAAGTGCTTATCCGCAGATGTAAACGCGGCATACGACCCGACCTTCTCGGACGTATTTGAGAAGAATAACGCTTCCGTGCTAAACGGCGGCGTATGTGTAACAAAATACACCGGCTCGCGCGGAAAGAGCGGCACTTCGGACGCTTCCGCAGAGTTCGTGGGTGAAATCCGCGCGCTGTTTGACAAGAAAGGCGTAATCTGGCAGACCGGCGAGCTTGGAAAGGTGGACGGCGGCGGAGGAGGAACGGTTGCGGCTTATATCGCGAACCTCAACGTCGATACAATTGACGTTGGCGTGCCGGTTATGAGTATGCACGCGCCGTTTGAAATCACTGCGAAGACTGATATCTACGCGGCATTTAAGGCATTTGAGGCATTTATAAACAGTTAGAAAACCTGCGGATTTTTCGCTAAATAAAGTTTGGCGAAAAAACGCTAAAACATCGCGTGGCGATGTTTAGGACAAAGCCATAATTCACACTTTTCCGTAATAAACATATAATGCGGGAGGGGTGAATTAAATGAGCAAAAGAAGCGTGGGAAGAAAATCGCCGCGAAGCTTTTTACAAAAGCTGGGAATCAAACTTATCGCGTTATCACTGATTATTTTAGGATTGCTGTTTCTGGCGGACTTGAGTTTCCGACCGATGGTGGAATCTATCAACGCTTATGAGTGTCACGAAATGGTATCCAAGATAATTAATGACGCAGTTTTGGCGGAAATTGAACGCGAGGGTGTGGATTATTCAAAGCTGGTTAATTTAACCGCTAACGCCGATGGGGAAATCGTTTCCGTAGAGAGCAACGTAATGAACATTAACCGCTTGAAGACCGAAGTCGCTGAGCGCGTGGAGCGC
>CAYZQU010000202.1:0-3956 GCA_964480645.1 uncultured Ruminococcus sp.
TGTGAGCAAGAAAAAGAAAAGCATCGCGGCTCTCGGAGCGGCAATTGCGGAACACGAAAAATTAAATAATTTCACCTCGACATCGGCGGTACAGCAGCTTGTCGAGGCGTTTTTATCCACGGATAATCCTCAAAAGCGCGCGAAAAAAATTGCCGAGATTAAATCACGGTATGACGGTATCGCGAAATTATTTGCGGAAAATTCCGAGCTGCTTACTTCCGAGGTGGAGCAGGCGTTAATCAGATCGGCAACCGGATATACCGTTATCGAGCATAAAACAAAAATTGTAAACGGTGTTAAAACCGTTGAAACAATTGAAAAGCACATCGCGCCATCACAGGCGGCGATAGAGTTTTACCTTGTCAATAAAAAGTCCGAGGATTACTCCAAAACGGGCGGAACTTCCGGCGACAGCGAGGGTAAAATTTCGGAGATTCTGGAGGCGTTAAAAAATGGATAAAATTAATTTTACGGAAAAGCAAAACGAACTTATGCGTCTGTTTAAGCAGAATAAATTAAAGAGATTAAATGTCCTTGAAGGCTCGGTGCGCTCGGGAAAAACGTGGATTTCGCTGATTGCTTGGGCGTTATGGGTGGCGCAGCGTCCAAAAGATTACTTATATATGATGTGTGCAAAATCGCTCCAGACATTAAAACGAAATTGTTTGTTACCGCTGCAGGAGCTTGTTGGAGAAAAACATTTCAAATTTTCGCTCTCCACAAAGGAGGGCGTTTTGTTTGGGCGAAAAATTATGCTCGAGGGCGTGAACGATATGCGCTCCGAGAGCAAAATACGCGGCAGTACGCTTGGCGGCGCGTACTGCGATGAGCTGACGCTCTTTCCCAAAGACTTTTTTATAATGCTGCTGTCGCGTATGTCAACGCCCGGTGCAAAGCTCATCGCGACAACAAACCCCGATGTTCCCACGCATTGGCTGCTGACGGAATATCTTAAAAACGAGGATCTGACGGACAATTTATTCCGGATGTTTTTCCATATCGATGATAACACCACGCTCCCGGAGGACTATGTCGCGAGTTTGAAAAAAGAGTACACAGGCGTTTATTACGACCGTTTTATTTTGGGAAAATGGGTAGTCGCGAACGGCGCGATTTACAAGGTTTTTTCGGATTCCCCCAGAAGCTATGACATAAAAAATTCGGATTTGCCGAGCAGCTTCGAGTACTTAAATGTCGGCTTGGATTTCGGCGGGAACGGTTCGCAGCACGCGCTTTGCGCGACGGAAATTTCCCACGATATGCGAAAAATATACGCGCTTAAATCGGAGCGTATCCCCGCTGCGGATATGACGCCGCAAGCGTTATACAAGCGCGTTTATGATTTTTGTGAGGATATTCAAAAGCGGTACGGAAAAGTATCTGCCGTTTATGCCGACAGCGCGGAGCAAACGCTTATCGCGGGTTTGCGGCAGGCACTCCGACCACTCGGGATTATAGTTAAAAATTCGATGAAGCGCGAAATTAACGACCGCATATTCGCGACAACAATGCTGATGGCGGGCGAAAGATTTTTTATGATCTCCGGGGAGTGTCAAACACTTATTGACGCGTTCCAAGGCGCGGTCTGGGACAATAAAGTTATCGGTAAAGAGGTACGGCTCGATGACGGCACATCGGATATTGATACGCTGGACGCGTTTGAATACTCGTTTGAGCGATTTATCCCACAGCTGATAAGGAGCGAAAAATGAACGTTTTAAGAAAATTAAAAAGCCTTGTAAACGGCTTTGGAAAAGGCGGTGAAGATGTGGAAAATATATCGGATATTTCAAAAATTGAAACGGCAGTAAGTCCGATAATGCGTGAAAAAACGCGCGAATGGTGGAGCGTTTTTCAAGGTAATTTGCCGCAGAAAGCAACGCATAAAAATTTCAAGCCGCTTCCGGTTGCGTACATTTCCACCGCGTATCTGGCGCAGTTGGTAACGGGCGAAATAAAGTATGAGCTTGCCGATGAAACGCTGAACGTGTTCGCGCAAAAAAATCTTTTGCCGAATCTGGATAGGATAACGCAGCTCGCTCTTGTCGGCGGCTACACGGTGATAAAACCCTATATAACGCGCTCCGGCGAGATATTTTTTGATGTTGGAACATCACGGGATTTTTTGCCGATTTCATTCGACGAAAACGGTCACATCACCGAGGGTATATTTTTCGAGCGAATCCGCTATAACGGAAAATTTTACGAGCGGCGAGAACGTCACCAATTTGACGGCAGCGCACATTATGTACATAATTCCGCGTATTTATACGGCACCCGCCGGAGCGTGGAGCTGACGGAAATTCCGCGCTGGGAAACGCTTTTGCCCGAGGGAAAAATACCGTCGGATATTCCAATGATTGCGACGCTCCGTACTCCATACGCGAACAATATCGACCTTGACAGCGAGCTGCCGATTTCAATTTTCGCGAATTCCATCGGGACGCTCCATGAAATAGATTACACGCACTCCGAATATCTTGCGGAATTTAAGAAAATGAGCGCGAAGGTGTTCGCCGATGAAACGGTAATGCACGAAAAAAGCGGAATTCCCAACGATTATTTTGTTACGTTTTCGGGGGACGGCGCGTCTACTGTCGAGCAGCAAATTATGACCTACGCTCCTCAGATACGCGAGGACGCGCACAAGGCGGCAATCAACACGGAGCTTCGCTTATACGAGGTGCAAATCGGCGTTTCAAGCGGAACATTTTCGTTCGATGCGCAAAAGGGATTAGTCACCGCGACGCAAGTCCTGAGCGAGGACAAAACCACTTATAATACCGTAGCGCAGATACAGCGGCAATTGAAATCTACTTTACAATCGCTTTCAAAAATAACCGCGAATCTGGCGCGGTTTTATGGGTTTGATGTCGCTGAAGGTGAGCCTGCTATCGAGTTTGGCGACAGCGTTTTTGAGGACACGGGCACGGAATTTGCGCGGCGTTTTCAGATGGTTCAGGCGGGGCTGCTCAAGCCCGAGGAATTTAACGCTTGGTATTTTGGAGTGCCGCTTGAAAAAGCGCGGGAGATGCTCCCGGAAATGACAACGGTTTTCGGGGACGGTGATGAGTAATGCTCACTCCGCAGCAGTTGCAAAGCCTGCCAAAGGGCATAACGGATATGTACTCGGAGCTTTCCGAGTTTGTTCTACGCGATATTGCGCGGCGTATCTCGGGAGCGGCGAAAATTACCGATACCGCGGAATACCAGATGTACCGCGCACGCGCGCTCGGAATGTCCACGAAAGAAATCACCAAGGAAATAGCGAGAATCAGCGGCATTTCCGAGGATAAAATCCGCGAATTTATTCTGGACGCGGCGGAAAAATCCAACGAATTTGACGCAAAAATGCTCACGGGTAACGACGGTTCGGCTATACCATTAAGCGAAAACAGTCTGCTCCAGAAACTGATGGCGGCTCAGATAAAGCAAACGAACGGCGCGTGCCAAAACTTCACGGGAACGCTCGGCTTCGCGGAGATTGACGCGAACGGGCAGGTGGTTTACAGCAGCGTGACCGACTTTCTTCGCAAGCAGATGGACATGGCTCAGATGAAAGTCGCGACGGGCGTTACCGATTACAACACGGCGATTCGTCAGGCGTGCAATACCCTTGCGGAGAGCGGAGTGCGGACTGTTTATTACGCTTCGGGACGTTCCGACCGTATCGAGGTTGCTGTTCGCCGCGCTCTGATGACAAGCGTCGCGCAAGTCACACAGAAAATCTCCGAGCAAAATGCCGAGGAATTTGGCGCGGATGGTTGGGAAATCTCCGCGCACATCGGAGCGCGTCCCTCGCACGCGGTCTATCAGGGGCGGCAATATCCGAATTCGCAGTACGAAACAATTGTGCTGCCGTTAATTAACGACTACAACTGCCGCCACAGCGCATATCCGATTGTGATGGGCGTTACCAAGCCCGCGTACACCGAGGAGCAGCTCCGCGCGCTTGA
>CAYZQU010000203.1:0-3923 GCA_964480645.1 uncultured Ruminococcus sp.
CGTCAAATCATTCGCTTTCGCAATTTGCATCGCTCTGTCCCGTGTGGAACAGGCTTTTAAGACCCTTTGACCGCACCCTCGGCAGTCCATTTGATACCCTGCGTTCCGCGGAACTCTCAGCGCCGTCCGCTCTCTGTGAGGTCACTAGTATCTTTATCTCTGCTTCATTGGTTTTTAAGGGCATATTTAATTGTTATTATATTTTATCACAGAAATCCGCTTTTGTCAAGGGATTTTTTTAAAAATACAAATTTTTTCAGACGCTATTGGTAATTTTGACGAAATTTTTGATGTTAATTTGTCATTTTTGAACAATAACGTCAAAAGATGGCTGAAAGATGCGTTTTTTAACGTAGAAATTGCCACAATTTCCCTGTTTCGGAAACATATACTTACTAAATAGGAGAAAAAATTTGTCCCAAAGACTTGAAATTTTAAGAATTATGGTGTATAATTAAAAGTAGGATAATTTGCTATGGGTAAATTATGCCCTGAAATAGCACGAAATACAAGAAACGAGGGATTGAAATGGCACTTTTTGATACCACCGCGTTCCGAATCTGTGAGCAGGGACTCGCCGTTTTGTGGCAGAAACAGCAGGTAATCGCGGAAAATATCACCAATCAGGATACCCCGAATTATAACTGTAAATATCTGGAGTTCGGCGGAATCCTCAAGGATAAGCTCCGCGCGAACGGTACAATTAAAAAGGAACTTAATCTTGCGCAAAAGCTGGTTATAGATACCGCAACCAGCGACCAAGGCGACCGCAACAACGTTGACAACGATGTTCAACAGGCGGAATACACGCGAGTGGCATACCAGATCGACGCGCTGATTAACCAGATGAACGGTAACTTCTCGCGTATGAGAAGCGCGATTGTTACCAAGTAACGGAGGTAAGTTATGGCTTTTTTGCAGTCGCTTAATATTCCGCTGTCGGGAATGACCGCTCAGCGTTTCAGACTGGATATTATCGGGCAGAACATCGCGCTTGCGAATACATACGCGACCAGACCCGAGGATGCTTATAAGCGTCAGATGGTGGTCTTTTCGGAGGATAAGTCGTTTAACAAGCTGCTGGCGCGGAAGATTACGTCTGACGATTTCGATCCGCTTGAGTTCACCAACAATGTGTATGATTACATAGACCTCAAGGGTGTTCAGGTGACGCGCGTGGTTGAAGACCCGACCCCCGCAGAGCCGGTTTACAGTCCGGATAATCCGCTTGCGGACGAGTACGGCTACGTTTACGAGTCGAATGTTAACGTGCAGATCGAGGAGATGGACGCAATCGAAGCGGCAAATTCCTTTGAGGCGAACAAGTCCGTGTTTGAGGCAATGCAGGGAATCATTCAGGCATCGCTGAATATCGGAAAATAACAATCCTTAACAGGGACGTACCTATTTAATTGAGTATATCGGAGGTTAATTTATATGGCTTCTATTTATCCTATCGAATCAGTAGGAGTTCTTACGCCGCTTGAGCGTATGGAAAGAATGGACAGGATGCAGAAAATGCTGCCGATTGGCGCGGACGATGGAAAAACCGTTGTCGCCGACCCGCAGAACATCTCGTTTCTGGACATTTTCAAAGGGCTTATAACCAATGTTGTTGAAACTAACGAGCAGGTTGACCGTGATACGATTGATATTATGCTCGGAAATATCGACGATCTGGCGACTGTTCAGGCGCACATCAATAAGTCGCTGATTGCCGTGGATACGTTGGTTTCCGTGAAGAACGAGGTTCTCAGTACATACAACTCTATTATAAATATGCAAATTTAAGCAACTCCGAGGGTTGTTTAGGAGGCTTATTATTTAATGAATGAAAGAATAAAAAAGGTTACCACCGTTGTCAAGGATAAGTGGACGGGGTTCTCTACGGCGGTGAAGATTATGATTATCGCGATTCCTATCGCGCTTATTGCGATTATCATCATTCTGGTGAATCTGCTGAATCACACCGATGACGTGGTGTTATACTCGGGGCTTACCGCGACCGAGGCGGGCGAGATTTCCGGGAAAATCCAGGAGATGGGCGTAAATGATGTAACCGTCAAGGGCGGGGAAGTAATTGTGCCGTCCAATCAGGCGGATTATCTGCGTATGGAGCTTGCTGTACAGGGTTATCCGAAAAGCTCGGGGGATTATTCTATCTGGAATGACGGGCTTGATTTGTGGTCCACCGATAAGGATAAGCGCGAGGTTATGCGTCAGCAGCGCGAATTCAACATCGCGACGACTTTGTCAAAGTTGAAGCCTGTCCGCGAAGCGAGCGTTATGCTGGAGATTCCTGAGACACGAGATTATGTTATCACGACAAAGGAAGAAGTTCCCAGATGTTCGGTTACGCTGACTCTCCGCGAGGGCGAGGAGCTTACAAACGAGCAGGTTCGCGCGATTTTCGCGACCGTTTCAAACGCGGTTGACGGGCTTACATACGATAATATCTCCGTGGTGGATACGCAGGGAAGACCATACGAATGGATTTCCAAAGAGGAAGAGGAAGCGGAGGGCAAGGACGCTTCGGGCGTACCGATTGCGCGTAAACGTATGGAGTTCCAGCGTTCGATGCGCGAGGCTTTGATGAGCGATTTGAAAGGTTTCCTTGAGCCGATTTACGGGGCAAACGGCTATTCTGTCAGCATTGGCGCGTGGCTTAATTACGATGCGAAGAAAACCGAATCCACAGAGTATATTCCTGTTGAGGGCGCTATCCACGGTGTTCTTGAACAAGAGGATAAGGTGAATTGGTATAACTCTCTTGAAAATACCGGCGGAATCCCCGGTGTAACGACCAACGGCGACCAGTCGCCCGATTATCCCACGCTCGATGGACTTGAGGACGGTCAGGCATACTATTATAATAAGGATCAGAAGCAGTATGACGTTTCCAATATCAAGACAACCATTGAGAAAGATGGCTATGAGATTGACAAGCTGACAGTCGGGGTCGCGGTGAATGCCAATTCCATCACCGAGGCGGACAGAGAGGCTATCGAGTTGGTAGTTATGAACGCGGTTGCGGCAACTTCCGTATCCGTTATGGCTACGCCGTTCGCGCTGCCTAATTCTACCGGAACGTCTTCCAATAAGGGAATCTGGACACAGCCGGTGGATACTTACCGCAATATGCTGCTGTTTTTGGTTATCGCGTTGGGCGTTATCCTCATTGCGTTGCTAATCATTTCACTGTGTATGGGTCACAGCCGTAAAAAGAAAATCCGCCGCAGACAGGAGCAGGCACTTATCGCGGCTCAGTCAGCCGCGGAGGACATCAACGGAGGTTTGGGTATGGAACACGAAGCTCCTGAGGAGGTCGACTTCAATATTGCCTCCCTTACGGAGGAGGCGGGGAAGGATTCCCGCGAGACTATCCTCAAGCGCGAGATTGCCGAATTCGCGCGGTCCAGCCCCGATATTGTGGCATCTATTATTAGAAATATGCTGAGAGATGAAAGCTGATAACGCGTAATCTGAGGAGGGACTGAAATGCCTGTAAATAACCAAAGAAACGATGGCGAGATTACCGCCGCGCAAAAAAGCGCGATTATTCTCGCGTCAATGGGCGCGGAGAATGCCTCCGCGATATATAAGCACCTCTCCGACGACGAGGTGGAGGCGATTTCCGTAGAGCTTGCGCGTATGGAATATCACCCGATGGAAGTCGTTGAGGAGACCCTTAACGAGTTCTATGAAATGTGCCTGACGCAGAAGGTGGTTGCCGAAGGCGGCTTGGATTACGCGCGGAACGTCCTTGAAAAAGCGTTTGGCAAGGACGCGGCGGATATGCTGCTTAACCGCATAACCAAGCAGCTTGAAACCAAGTCTTTTGATTTCGTGCGTAAGGCGGATTATAAAAATCTTCTGGCAATCGTTCAGAACGAGCATCCGCAGACCATAGCTCTGATTTTGTC
>CAYZQU010000204.1:0-3919 GCA_964480645.1 uncultured Ruminococcus sp.
TTGCTTTTGATTATCTCCGCAAGCTGTCCCGTTGTTTCTATCGGGCATTGCTCACGGGCATTCAAGATTCCCCGCGCGATTTTTCCGGCAAATTTTTCCTCTCCGTATTCGGATAAAATCCGTCTGAGTTCCTCCTCGGCGTAGTCATTTACAACGTCACGGGCGGAAAGCCCCTCGCCGCTCATACGCATATCCAACGGCGCATCATTGTGGAACGAGAATCCCCGCTCCGCGTCATCAAGCTGATGTGACGAAACCCCCAAATCCGCGATTATTCCGTCGAGCAAATCAATCCCCAACTCGTCCAGAACGCAATCCAACTCGCGAAAATTTCGCCGCACAAATGTCACAGGATAACCCTTTAGCCGCTCCCCAGCGGCTTCCAACGCCTCCGCGTCTTGGTCAAAGCAAATCAGTCTCCCCCCCGAGAGCCGCTTCGCCAGTTCCAGACTGTGACCGCCGCCGCCCGTGGTTAAGTCCGCGTAAACGCCCTTTGGGTCTGAAAACGCGCCGTCAACCGTCTCACGCAGCAGCACCGTAGTGTGCTTAAATTCCATCAAATACTCAATTCCTCCGCCATTCCCGCAATATCCTCGGGAGATGTATTGGAGTTGTACTCCTCCCACAACTGCTTGTCCCAGATTTCGGCGCGGTCGACAAGTCCTACAACCACAACCTCGCCTGTAATATTCGCGTATGTACGCAATGCGGGAGCTATCGCGATTCTGCCCTGTTTGTCAGGTTCAGCCTCGCACGCGCTTCCGAACAAAAATCTCTCTATCGGCAGCGCAACTTTTGTCGGTTTACCCTTCAGGCTGGTTTTTAATGCTTCCCAGCTCTCCTCGGTGTAAACCGTCAGACACTTTTCGTTAAAGCTCTTGCAGATGAAAAAATGATCGCCGAATTCCTCACGAAGCTTAGCCGGGAAGTTCATTCTGCCTTTAGCGTCCACGGTATGTTCGTATTCGCCGTACATTTTTCATCCCCCCCTGCCCTGAGCTTTCATCACCGTGCGATACCCCTATCCACACGGCGACGCCCCTTTTGAAAAGCGCGTCCGTCCTCCTCAGACGGTATTTTTCGTAGATTTAATGTATTTTCCCTTTTTGGGGATTTGGAAAAGGATTTTTATTTTTATGAACTTTTCACCAAAGCAGTGGATTTTCACTCCACTTTTCCCCACAATTATATTATAAACCATACAAAATGTTTTTGCAAGGGTAAATCAAAAAAATCAACACTAAATTTTGTTCATATTTTTGTGCAATTTCAACAAAAAGTATACTGTATTTTTCGTTCTATTGTTGAGTTTTATGTGCATTTTCACCATATATGTACACCGTTGCATAAAGAATATCCATATCTTGGGATACAGAGGACAAAAAAATCTCCCGCTTTTCAGCGGGAGGTTTTTTATGAATTTGCTCCGGAAAGGAATTGTTCATTCCTTATAAAAAAGAAACGTGAAAGTTCTCCCTCTATGTACTCCGCGACAACGAATGTCCGCATTTCCTCCGAGAAGTTCAGTGAATATTCGCGGCGAAGCCTGGGATTATTGGCAATCAACTCCGGATTCACCGCGTTTTCTCGCAGCAACCGCGCGGCTAATTCCGGTTCGTCCGCAGTTATGGAGTCCTCATAATTCATCAGCACAGAGCAAGTCTGAACTTTGAATATCTCGGTTAGCGTGTCATCGCTTGGGAGTATCTGTGTTTCATTCGGAGCGGTTTTCAACAGGAATATTGTTGGATCATCAGCGGAGGTGTCCGAAATAGCAACCTGAAAATCCTGAAGTCTTCCAATCAGCGTCAATGGTAGTTCACTATTTTCTCCATATTTGAACACCCGTTCGGACATTATATTCGGATGAAGCCAACGAACGCTGTCAGAGATTCGGTTTACGGTCATATACCCATAGTCCAGCAAAAACCGTTTCAGCACTGTCGGAAGCGTGATTCCGCGTTCGCGCTCGTTTACCATAAAATCCTCAGCCGCGAAGCCGTCCGTCGCGCCTTGGTAGATTATTTTCAGAGCCGCGAACGAGTCTATATTATATAATGTAGCCATTCTTCCTCCTTATTTAAATAGCAAATCCGAAAACGCGCAAACGAAATTCGCCTTGCGAATTTTGTCCGCGCTTGCCAAGCAATGCAGAATGACCACTTGTGGTCATTCGCACACCGCCTGCGGCGTATTCCGCATTGCTTGCATTTCGGATTTGCCCTTGTTACCGGAAAGTTTCCATAAGTCATAACGAGCCTAACCGAAACGCGTTTTGAATTTGCATATCACTCCGATAAATTTCCGCAAATTATTACTCGCTGTAATTGCACTACATCCGACAACTGTGAATCACGACAACCGCCCTTTGAAGTCCTCATAGCCGAACTCACGCAACAGTTCAAGTTCTCCATCCTCGCGGAGAATATAAATTGACGGCAGCGGAATTCCGTTAAACGTATTATTCTTGCACATCGAGTAAATCGCCATATCAGTGAACACAAGCCGAGAACCGCTTTCAAGCCGTTCGTCAAACGAATAATCGCCGATTATATCTCCGGCAAGGCAGGTATTCCCGCCAAGCCGATATGTAAACGGCTTTTCGGACGGTTTCCCCGCGCCTATGATATTCGGACGGTAGGGCATTTCCAGAACATCGGGCATGTGGCATGCTGCCGAAGCGTCCGTAATCGCGATGTCCATACCGTTTTGGAGCGTGTCCAGAACTGTTGTTACAAGATACCCCGCGTTCAGCGCGATTGCCTCCCCCGGTTCAAGGTACACATCAAATCCGTACTGATTTCGCTCGAATTGTATCTCCTCGATCAGCAAATCCACATCATAATCCGAACGCGTGATATGATGTCCGCCGCCCATATTCAACCACTCTATCCGTCCCAAAAACTTCCCGAATTTCTCCGTAACAGCCACCATTGTTTCGCACAGCGCGTCCGCATTTTGTTCGCACAGCGTATGGAAATGCAGTCCTTTTATGCCATTGGGCAGATCCGGAAAATTCGCGATTGTCGCTCCCAAACGCGAAAACGGAGCGCACGGGTCGTAGATTCCGTGTTCCTGCGTGGAATATTCGGGATTCACGCGGATTCCACAGGACGCGTTTTTCGCTCTGTCCTTGAACTTCTCGTACTGGTGAATGCTGTTAAAGCTGATATGCCCGCATATTTCCGCTATCTCGTCAAAGTCCTCGTCACGGTAAGCGGGCGAGAAAATATGATTCTCCTTGCCAAACGGCTTTGCCATTTTCTCGTAACCGAGCCGCGCTTCATACAATCCGCTTGCCGTGCAGCCGTCCAGATATTTGGCTATCAGAGGATAAGTCGCGAACGCGGAGAACGCTTTCTGCGCCAATAATATTTTGCAGCCACTCTCCTCGCGGACGCGTTTCAGTATCTCCAGATTTTCTCTCAACCGTTGCTCATCAATGACATAGCACGGGGTTTTTACTTTATTTATCCAGTCCATTTGCCCCTCTTTTCCATAGCTTTCGCCCAAATCATAAAGTCGATAATTTTTGTGTCACTTATCCAATCATATTCCGGAATCGTATTCTTAAACAGTTTAATATTATCCCTTGCGTTTTGCGTTTTCAGATAATCCCCATACGCTTTTTCAAGCTCATTATAGACGGAAATTGCAATCTCCACGCTGTTAATGTTAGTCTTTATTCCTAAAAAATCCCGAACTTGACTATCCCATATAGGTTTGTTAGGATTGACTGTTGCCAACATTTTACTCGCAAAAGAAAATTCTATTTTATTCAATTTTCTATAAAGTTTTCTAAGAATGTCATCAAATTTTATATTATTCTTATCTTCTATTGTCACTATGTCAGCAAAAAGTTGATAAAAAACCTTTCGCCATTCAGAATCTCTACGAATTTTGTAATAGCCGTTAAATG
>CAYZQU010000205.1:0-3913 GCA_964480645.1 uncultured Ruminococcus sp.
GACATCTCCCGAAACCTGTATATTCAGACGATTGCCGAAAATTTTATCCAACGCGGGCTTTCCATGGGTTATGGGACCTAAATCATCGCGAACAGTGAATTTGTAGATAGGACTCGGAATCGCGGACAAATCCTCCACTACGGAATGGTGCAGATAATAGCGGCTTACGTCCGCGCGAAAATCCTCGGAATAGCCTCGGTGGAAGATTCCGCTTTCGGCGCAGATAATCGGCTTGAGACCACCGATTTTCTCGCAAGCCTCCAAAAGCTCCTCATAGGTTTTTCTATCCAAAGACTCGGTATGTAAGGTCTTACCGTTTTTAAGCACGCATGCGCCGTTGTCACAAATGAACATAATTTTCGCGCGGTACTCCTCCGGAAACAGATGTCCTACCGCGCTGTAAGTGCGTCCGCTTGCCACGGCGAATTGAATTCCACGACGCTCAAGCTCGTCAAATACCTCAAAAAAATCACTTGGGAGGCGTTTTTCATCGTCCAGCAGCGTGCCGTCAAGGTCGCTCGCTATCAGTTTTATCATAAAGATTTTACCTCTTAATTTCTAAATCCCGTATGTTTGCCGCGATTCAACAGGTCAGGGCTATAAAAACTATCGCCGAAACGTTTTAACGTATCGGTTATCATCTTATAGTCTTCGGGTTGCCAATTATCCTTTCGAGCGAGGGATTCCAATGCGGTTACATACTGTTTTCTCATATTATCACGCTTTCGGACGATTGCCTTCAGATTCACCTTTTCGCCGGTGTCAGCATTTACCAGAAGTTGAGAATCACGGTCCATTATGTTCAGAAGCCGCGTAATTCCCACAATATCTCCGTTTTGAAAAATGGCGTTCTGATATACAGAGGCTCTGCACAGAGCGTTCAGGTCATAACCCGGCGGGAGCGCGTCAAAAACGGTCATCAGTGTGATAATGTATTCCTCCATAGAACAGTACCGTTCGGGAGAACCCATAGTAAGCGTAAGACTGTCAACACTCTCTTTAGTGAACTTTAACGCGGTATCCAACGCCGTTCTGTGTTCATTCATCGGGCAGATGTCTATTGGTAGCATTATTGCGTTACGCGCGGCTATTCTCCAATCGCATGAGCCTTGAACGCTCAGCATCGGGAAACTCTGACGAAAACGAACTGCCGTGATTTCACCGTCTACCATACGTTCCGCGACGCGCTTTATTCTTCCCGCGACAACGCCGTTATCGGTGCGACACTCAAGCATTACAGGTATGTCGCTTTGAATACCTTTTTCCAAATCGGAGGCGGTAATCAGCATATAATCAAACTTCAGCTCTCTCGAAAGATTTGCAAACATCGGATCCATCAGGCGGAATATATATCCTATGCCCTCGGGCAAGTGAACGTTCATTTTCATTATCGCGCGGAAATCCAGTTCAACGTATTTAACTCCCGCGTCACGCAAAGCCTCTATATAGTCGCAGATAAGCCCGCCGGAAATATTATCCTTAAGCGTATATACGCACAAGCTGTTATCAATCAAAACTGTCCTCATTTGTAATGCCCCTTAACTATATATAAAAATATCACATATATTTTTATTATAACCATAGCGGCAAGCTGCCGCCGCTGTTCCCAATATTATGTGATTTTGAATATAACGTTTTCGCTGTAAGGTTATAACGCTGTTTTTATTATACCATATTTCCTCGGATTTTTCAACTGTTTTTCAAAAATTTTCGGCGCGGACATCAAAAACGTTCGCGCCGTTTACAATTTTTAATTATACTTTCAACTTATCTATCTGCCGCTTGAGGTGTCCGGACTGGTCGCTCAGATCCGCACACGCAGCCGCTGTCTGCTGAGCGGTGGCGGAATTCTGCTGAACCACGGTGGAAATCGTTTCCACACCAATTTTTACCTGTGCGACAAACTCCGCCTGTTCCGCAGAAGCCGTTGAAATGTCGCCAATATGTTTATTTACAAGTGTAGCCAAATCGGTGACTTCTTTCATCGTTTCGGTGGTAGTACGAGCAATTTCCGTACCGCGCTCAACAGCTTCTATTGTCGCATTGATTAAATCGCCTGTCTGCTTTGCGGATTTCGCGCTCTTCGTGGCAAGATTTCTCACCTCGTCCGCCACTACCGCGAATCCCTTGCCCGCCGTACCCGCGCGCGCCGCTTCAATCGCCGCGTTAAGAGCGAGAATATTTGTCTGGAATGCTATATCATCAATTGCGTTTATTATGTTGCGAATCTCATCGGATTTCTGCTTGATTTCGTTCATTGCGTCCATCATCTTATTGACTTCACCGTTCTGAAGCGAAATCTCTGCAGCGCTTTGTGCGGAAATATTTCCCGCTTCCGCCGCGTTTTCGGCACTTTGACGAATTTTTTCGGAAATCTCGTTGATTGATGCGGATAACTGCTCTATTGATGCCGCCTGACGGGTTGAACCTTCCGCAAGCGCACGACTCCCCTCGGAGATGTCCTGTGACTCAGTAAGCACACTGCGGGAGGTGTTGTCGATGTTACCGATAATCTCCTTGAGAGAGGTGTTGATTTTCGTAAAGGAATCCTCGATTGCTATGAAATCTCCCTCATACTCTATCGTGGGAGACGCTGTGAAATCGCCCGTTGCCATACTCGCGAGAACACCACTGATATCGGAAATATACGCGTTGATAGTATCCTCGGTCTGGATCAGGTTCTTTACAAAATCCCCCATCTCATCGTTGCTGGCTTTGTAGTCAGTTTCGGTGTGGAGGAGTCCCTTATTAATGTCATCGGCAATTTTTCTGCCCGCGCGCAAAGCGTTGAAAACGGGCGTAAGCGTAACCCTGATACAAACAATGCTTGTAACTACCAGCGAGATTACGCCAATAACCACAGATGCTATCGCTACCATTATCAGCACACTGCGAAGATTGTCGTCCGATTCTGCGGAGGATACGCCCGCAAGCATTGCTCCAACAATATTTCCTTCAATGTCCTTGATAGGCTGACAGGTTACAAAATGGTTCTGTCCGAGAATGTCAGTCGTACCGCCGTATGTACTCCCGTTCCCCAACACCTCTTGTTTGAGAACATCGGGCATTTCCGTACCGACGGCGCGTGTGCCGTCCTCTTCCAAAATTGTTGTCGCAAGACGAGTTGAGCCATTGTAAATCGTAAATTCGGCACTTGTTTCTTCTTTAAGCTCTTCAAGCCACTTGGAGCTGTCCAGATGCATGCCGATAATCGCACAGAGACCCTTGGGATTATACTTTACCATCTCAATTACAAGTCCCGCCGCAGAATCCACTCTTACGCCATTGCGCTCCTCGCCCGACTCAAAATCAAAATCCGCGATGTCAAAATTGTCGCTCGCCCAAATCAGATTTCCTTTGGAGTCATACGTCGCGCAGAAATCCTCTTCGGAGGTACTGTAAAGCTGAAAAATCGTGCGTATCTGGTTAGAGCCGCCCGGCTTCAGCGCGCCATTCAATGTAATAGACTCATAAATCTGAGACGGGCGCGCTTTTTCACGTTCAAACTCTCTTGATAGAATATTCAGATATGTATGTGTATTATTAATCATTATTTGTTCGGTGTAATTTGACGTCTTTGTGAGCATAAAAGCGCACACGCACACCACCGTAAATGCCAGGCACACAAATATGGCTATCACCATTTTTCTCGCAAGTTTCTTTCCCATAAAATCACCTTCCATTACAGATTTTCCGATCCCAAATATCGCCTTGTTTTAGGTTCAATGTTATTCTGTATGGATATTGGGGCTAACATTGGGGATTTGTTGAACTTCAACAAATTTTTCCCCTTGTTTTATATTATTATAGCATATTATCACCAATTTGTCAATACAATTCAAAAACAAACGGCAAAAAAATTTTTTGCTTCATGTGCCGCATACATTATTATAATAAATGTGAAAAAGACTTT
>CAYZQU010000206.1:0-2430 GCA_964480645.1 uncultured Ruminococcus sp.
ATGGAGTTACAATTGATGACGGAAACTTTTTCTTCTTTGTATATGTTATTACGCCGAAATGTGATGAGGGTATTGTTGAGGAAATTCGTTACGATGTACACTATGAAGCGCAAAGTAACGGTTTGGTAATATATACCTTTAGGCGAACATCATGTGGTAGAAAACCGCGCAGACAAGAACAAGAACAGGAACAAGAACAGGAACAGGAGCACCTAAACCCTGTTCCCAATCCCATTCCGGAATATCCAGAAGAACATAAAGAACCTGAAGAACCTAAAGAACCTGAAAAACCTACCATATTTGCCAATGAAGATCAATATATTGCTTTTTGTGTTGCAACTGCTGCATTAGCATGTGCAGCCGGAACAGCAACATTTATAGGCTTAAAAAAGGCAGATATAACTTCATCTATAATATCACTTTGTCACGAGGTTTTGAGGGATTTATCACAATCAAAAGCTTTTTTAGATGTTATGCGTGTTGCAATGGGGTCTTCTTTCACGTTTTTCATCAATCAAGCCGTATCATATGCCGATTCGCAACTTGATGAGGAATTAAAAGAGGGGATAATGGAAAAAGAGGGGGAAGAATTTATAGAAGCCGGCAGCGCCCCTGCTCCCATTGATCCTCTGGTAATCGACTTGGGCGAACCCGGCATAGAACTTACCTCTGTTAAGAAAGGCGTCCACTTTGATCTTGACAACAACGGCTTTGCCGAGTTGACCTCGTGGATAGGAGCAGAGGACGGATTCCTTGTGCTTGACCGAAACGGCAACGGCAAAATCGATAACGGAAATGAGCTTTTCGGCGACCAGGTTACACTGAAAACCGGCGAAAAATCATCCTCGGGATTTGAAGCCCTTGCGGAGTTTGATGAAAACGAGGACGGAATAATTGATGAAAATGATTCCGAATTTACGAATCTGAAGGTGTGGATCGACAGCAATCACAACGGTATTTCCGAGAGTAGCGAGCTTAATAATTTGTCCGCATTGGGAATTGTTTCTATCGGATTGAACTTCAAGGAAACCAATGTCACAGACGCGGAAACCGGTACTCTTATCGCGAGAACAGCGGTGGTGACATTTGATAACAGTACTTATAAAACCGCCGACATAAGCGAGTTTCATTTCCCTGTTGATAAGACGAACACTTTACATATAAGCGATGATGATATTGTCGCGACAATAGGCAATATTCCGGATATAAAGAGGGCGATTTCCAAAGATGAAACAGGCGAATTGGCAGCGTTATACAACGAATTTGACAGTACAAACAACATTGCCGTTAAACGTTGTAAATTGAGGGAAATTTTGTACTTCATCACGGGTGCAAATAATATTCCCGCCAATTCTCGCGGAAATAATATAGACGCGCGTGATTTACACGTTATTGAATGCTTTATGGGTACGGAATTTGTTGGCTCTGATGGCGGAAGTTCGCCTAATGCTAATGCCGCAAGTATCTTAAAGTCTATGTATTCTGAATTAGAGGACTTATACTTTATTATCCTCAATCACAAATCAGAATCAGGCAGCTATATGAAAAATATTTTTGTCTATACAAATGAGGATGGAAGTAAAACTGTAAATTTGGTCCTGTTCAATACCCTTGTGCAAGATATGATTGATGAGGGTAAAAATGTTGATTTAATGTTGTATGGTGCGGCAACATACCTTAAGACATATGATTCGGCAAACGGAACATCGGCATTTGATGTATTCAGCGAGTATTATGCCTCTCTTAGCGATCACTTTAAGGAAATAATGGATACTGCTAACTCAATCAATATTTGTTTTGGAACAAAAAACAATGATAATTTAATAGGTTCAAGCAATAATGATGTACTTTACGGCGGCGAGGGCGATGATTATCTCAATGGCGGAAGCGGAAACGACACTTACATTTGTGGAAAGGATCTCGGGAACGACACAATCTACGACAGCGACGGAGCGAACAAAATCAAGTTCACGAATCTTTCGCCCGAGGATATGACTGTGTACTATCCGAGTACCAACAACGATGCGATTCTGACGATTACCGAGACTGAAGAAACCCTCATCATAAAGAATTTCCGCTCAAGCGCATATTGGAGAAATTTCACGTTGGAATTCGAGGATGGAACATTGATGAGTCTTGACGACAAGAGCAGTCCGTTTTTGAACATTGTGTGCCCAAGCGATGAAAAAAGGATTATTGCATTTTATAAAAACAGCGTAATTCATCCAAAAGATGGTGGCAGAACACTTGATGGCACAAACGGTAATGATACGATCTACGGTGGTGCGGGCAACGACACACTCAACGGCAACGCTGGCGATGACTATCTTGACGGTGGAAAAGGCGATGACTATCTTGCTGGCGGCAATGGAGATGACACTTACATTTGTGGAAAGGATCTCGGGAACGACACAATCTACGACAGCGACG
>CAYZQU010000206.1:2530-3911 GCA_964480645.1 uncultured Ruminococcus sp.
TAAAGAATTTCCGCTCAAGCGCATATTGGAGAAATTTCACGTTGGAATTCGAGGACGGAACAACAGGCAAAATTGATTATACTAACGGGACGATTACAGTAGATCCCATAACTATTGTTTTCGGCGTTGGGCTCGGTGATATGACAATCAAAAACAATAATATCGGGGCAATTAAATTTGAGGGTCTATTGCCATCAGATTTAACTGTTTCCTACGGAAACAACAACGCTATACTTACGATAATTTCCACAGGAGAAACTCTCACAATTGAGAATTTCGACATATTTGCCGAATCACAACAAACAACATTAGCGTTTGCTGACGGCACAGAAATGCAGCTTGACAGCGAGGGCAGCCCCTTCCTCAATGTTGTCGGAACAGATTCCGATGACGAAATCACGGCGTTTTTCGCAAACAGCACGCTGTTCGGCGGTTTGGGCAACGATACTTACAGCTTTAACTCCGGATTCGGCTCGAATATTATTAAGGATACTTTCGGCGAAAATACCGTAAAATTCACCGACATCAATTCGGACGCGGTTTCGTTCGAAATCACGGACGATGGTGAGCTGATAATTACTGTTGCGGAAAGCGGCGATGTTCTGACAGTTCGCGAATTTAATTCCGAGAATTTCAAGTTTGAATTTGCGGACGAAATATCCGGAACATTTAATGCCGAAACCGGAGAATTTGAGCGAATTCCTTCCGATGACGAAATTGCGGAAACGGACTCCGTTCCGACTGCGGACGAGCTTGCTCAGGCGAACGCGGATATTCTGGACGAGATTTACGCGAACGAGGATTCCATGTCGGATCTGCTTACGGAGAGCGATAACACTGTAATTCCCGAAATAACCGACAGCGCGTCCGCAGCAGACGAGGAGGAAAACACGAACGATCTAATTGACGTTCAGGTGATGAAACTCACGGAAAATATGGCGGCATTCGCAAACGAGAGCAACATCTCGGACAATGTGAATATTCAAGATAATGCAAATGATTTCGCGTTCGCAAATCAGCTTCTGGTTGGAACGCAAGCGTCATAATGGGGGATTCATTTAACATTTTTGTATAATTAATGAAAAATAGGAGTTGATTATCATAGTCCAAATAGCCTGTGGAATCAAATGGCTGTTTGGCAGAGATAACAATTTACCAATAAAAGCGGCACATTTGAATAGAATTCAGTCCGAGGCGAAAAGCCTCGGATATTTTTTTGTCCAAAATCGGGTAGTACCTCGGTGTAGGTCTCCTCCAAATTCAGATATAAAAAACAAAAATCTGAATTAGGAGGGACTAAAAATGTCCAGAAAGTACATCATGAAGAACGGCACAGCCGTGGAGGTTTCCGAGGAAATCTTTGAATACTTGACCAGATCCG
>CAYZQU010000207.1:0-3900 GCA_964480645.1 uncultured Ruminococcus sp.
CCTTGGGGATATTCGTTGCGCGGAACACCATTCCGCGAACGCGGACATTCTTGCCCTTATAGCGCGGCGCGTTACTCATTATATCAATATACCACAATCCGAAATCATCGTGAACGATCTCAATCGGGTCGGCTTTCACATCAAACGGCATTTCGTCCTCGCCTTGGAATCCCTGTTCGATTTCGCCGTTTACATACTCGAAAATCATATCTATTCTCGGATTCAATGCCTTTACCGCACGGCGCAAGCGGGTCTTATCCACCTTGCCGGGTTCACAGCGATTGAATATGATAATGTCCGATACGGAAATATCGTCCGAAATGAGCTGCCGCATATTGTTCATATACATATCAAATGTGGAATGGTCAACGAACATAAAAATCTGGTAGAAAATCCAGTCCTTGGGAGCTTTCAGAGCCATATCGCGCAAACTCCACATACCGTTGTATTCCAGCATTACGCGTGTGGGCTTGTACTTCTGAACAAGCGCCGTGAGGTTTTCGGGATTAAAATCCTCCTCGTCCTCTATATACTCCACCACAGACTTGGAAGCCTTGAGAATCTTCTCATCAAACTCCACCTCGCCCTGTTCACAGGCAATAACCAGTGTTTTCTCGCCGCGACTGAACTGCTTGTCGTTCAGTGTATCATTAATAAATGAAGTCTTGCCGCTCTCCAGAAAACCTGTCATCAGATATACGGGAATTTCAGCCAACTTAATTCCTCCTTATTTTAATTTGAAATTCCGAAACCGCTCACTTCGCCACGCTCCGTTCGCTAGCCGAGTGTTTTGTCACACCTAAAGGTATGACAAAACACTCTCTTTTCGGAATTTGCCTGCAATTATCAAATATTTTAAGTCGCGGAGAACCGCCAAAATGAAATTACTTCGTAATTTCATTTTGACTAGCCAAGCTATAAAGACTCCGTTTCACTTCGCCTTTATAGCTTGCTTTCTCCGCTTTTATTTTATTTGCAAATCGTGAACCGTGCATACGAAATTAACAAGTAATTTCGTATGCACTAGCCGAGCACTGCAGTACACATGCGGTGTACCGCAGTGCTCGCTTTCGCAATTTGCCTGCAATTATCAAACGTTGAACAAAGCCTTAATCTTGTCTTCCTCAAGCTTGGAACCGATTACGCACATTCTGCCCGTAACATCCGCAGAGCCGGTTCTTACCTCGTACTCCTCGGGGACGAAATCGAAATGATACCACACGCCGTCCGTGCCCGGGACGATTCCTTTCGCGCGCAGAACAGTGCCAAACTCCTCGCCCGACAGCTTGGACAGGGCGTTTTCAAGCTCTTCCTTGGTGAACTTCTTCGCGCTCTCAATTCCCATAGATGTAAACACCTCGTCCGCGTGATGGTGATGGTGTTCGTGGTCGTGATGGCAGCATTCTTCATCATCGTTGTGATGGTGATGTTCGTGGTCGTGGTGGCAGCATTCTTCATCATCGTTGTGATGGTGATGTTCGTGGTCGTGATGGCAGCACTCGTCATCATCGTCGTGATGTGAATGTCCGCATACAGGACAAATGTCCTCATTTTTAAGCAACTCATCAGCAAACTTGTTCTCGGTTTCCATTGCCGCGAGAATCTGTTCTCCGCCGATTTCCTCCCACGGAGTAGTAACGATTGTCGCATGTTCGTTCAACTCACGAAGCATTTGAATCGCCTCGTCCAGTTTCTCCTCCGAGAGCTTCTGGGTACGCGACAGAACAATAGTCTTAGCGGTCTCCACCTGATTCTTGTAGAACTCGCCGAAGTTCTTCATATACATCTTGATTTTGGTCGCGTCAGCAACGGTGGTATAGCTGTTGAGAACGATTTTGTCACTACCGATTCCCATAACCGCCTTGATTACATCGGACAGCTTGCCGACTCCCGACGGCTCGATAAGTATTCTGTCGGGGGCGAACTCGTCCAGAACCTTCTGCAATGCCTTGCCGAAATCTCCAACCAGCGAACAGCAGATACAACCCTGATTCATTTCGGTAACTTCGATTCCTGCGTCCTTCATAAATCCGCCGTCAATTCCGATTTCACCGAACTCATTCTCAATAAGCACCAGCTTTTCGCCGTTGTAGCCCTCTTTAAGCAGCTTCTTGATAAGAGTGGTTTTGCCTGCTCCCAAAAATCCCGAAAAAACGTCTATTTTAGTCATTTCCTTTACCTCCGAATAATTTTCTGTAATTGTAAAGCATAAAGCTCCAATTTATATTGTATCACACTTGGCAGGATATGTCAAGATGTAGTTGAAAAAATTTTGGACTATGAATCCATAGTCCAAACCTATTATTGACCGAAAACATCCTTAAAAACCCGCAAATTTCCGTTATTCCCTTCGGGAATCGCGAAAATTACCTTGTCGAACGCGTTCGCGGACTTTTCAATGCTCTTGCGGAATGCCTCGGCAACAACCCGAGGATTACAGCGGAACGCTCCGCAACCGAACGCTCCGAGAATTGTATGTGTGTAGCCGCGCCCCGCGAGAAGTTCCACTGCGTAGGACGCGCGCTGCTCAATGGCGCGGTTGATTTCCCCCTCAGATACTCCCTTTTTCGCCGCAGCCCCGGCGTTCGGAGACGCGCAGGTCAGAAAATCCGCTTGGAATACGTCTTTAATGGGAACAAATTTCCCAATTCCGCGTGCGATAATCGACACATCACACGTCAGAACAGCGCGGTTCTGATACAGACAGCGGTTTACAATATGCTCGTTTTCATCATACCACGCCTGCTGAGCCACAAGAGCGTTGTACAGGTTGGTGTGGTGACAAATGCTCTCCTCTTGCGCCATTGCTCCGGTCATAAATCCGCCGCCGGGATGTCTGAAGCTTGCAAAGTTCAGAATCGCGATTTTAGCGTCAGGGTTCTGCTCGTGGATATTCCACGCGGCGGAAATCGTATCCGCGTCAATCACGCTTATCTCGCAATGTCTGTCATACGTCACGGGATTTTCAGCGTTCGTGGGATTTATGACGCTTCGCGGCTTTGGAAGTTCTAATTTTTCCAGATAATCAAACACCTTATCGCGGTTTTCCATCAAAAATTGTCTTCTGTCGCCCATTTCAATCTCCTTTCAACCGGTTTACAAAATCCACGGATTAATAACAGCTAATCCCGACTGAAACAGCCGGGACAGCACATTAGATATGCTCATTGATATAATTGATAAGCAAGCCGATCTGGGGCTTGGAGAACTGCGCGTCCGCGCCAACGCTCTCGCCCTTTGCGCGCATCTGCTCATTAATCAAAGAGGAGAACAGGTACACGGGAATCTTGCACAAAACATTATCATCCTTGATAAGCTTAGTAAGGTGGTGTCCGTCCATCTGCGGCATTTCGATATCCGAAATAACACAGGAAATCTGGTCGAGGATATTTCCGGGCAGTGCCTTATGACCGCTGATATAATCCCACGCGTCCTTACCGTTATCGAAAGATACCATATTACGGTATCCCGCGTCGGCAAGCGTGTTCTGAATCAAAGTGTTAAGGAACGGGCTGTCCTCGGCAATAACAATATGTTTATCCGCCTTTGTGCCATCCGCCTGATTAATACCGGTAGCGTCCAGAGCCGCAGAATGATTAATATCGGAGACAATCTTCTCGAAATCGAGAATCAAAATGATTCTGTCGGAGAGCTTTGCGATTCCGGTGGCGATATTGTTTGTGCCGTCGCCCGAAATCCGCGGGGGCTTTTCGATGTCTTCCCACGAAATACGCTGAATTCCCTTGACAGATGATACGTGGAATCCAACGTCCATCTGATTAAAGTTGCAGATAATCAGCAAATCATGCGAGGGATCGCCGCTTTCCTTATTCAACACCTTATGCAGATCAATAACCGAAATAACCTTATCACGCGGCGTAAACACGCCCTCAAACTCAG
>CAYZQU010000208.1:0-3899 GCA_964480645.1 uncultured Ruminococcus sp.
AAGCGTCACGGAATACCGCGAAGCGGTGTGTAGTGACGCTTGGCAAGCACTCTTGAAATGCCGCACAGCGGCATTTCAAGAGTGCGTTTTCGGATTTGCTATTAAAATAAGGAGCAGAGTATGGATATGATAACTTATCAGTGCCCGAATTGCAACGCGGCACTGGAATACGACGCGGCAAGCGGAAAATTCGCGTGTAAGTATTGCGGCGGAACGTTCACGGACAGTGAGATCCGCGAGATATTTAAGAATCGGGACGCGGGAGTGAATCTCGATGAAAACGAACCCGCGCCCACGGAAGAACAGCTCTCGCAGGAAGAATTCACGGGACAAAGCGCGCTTTATACATGCCCGAACTGCGGCGCGGGAGTGATATGCGATTCGCTTACCGCGTCCACAAGATGTCATTTCTGCCATACTCCCGTAATCCTTTCGGGACGGCTTTCGGGAGATTTCAAGCCCGATTTGATAATTCCGTTCTCCACCACAAAGGAACAGGCGGAGGAGAACTTCCGCAAATTCACAAAGGGAAAATTCCTGTTGCCGAGCGGATTTATAAAGAACGCGCAATTGTACAGCGTTTCCGCGCTGTATGTTCCGTATTGGCTGAAAAGCGGCGCGACCGACGTGTATCTGACGGCTCTGGGCAAGCAGACTCACAGTTGGCGCAGCGGCGACAGACTGTATACCCATACAAAGGAGTATAATGTTGAACGCCGCGCGGATATGGCGTTCGTGCGCGTTCCGTGCGACGGCTCACGGAGAATAGACGACGCTTTGATGGAAAGCATAGAGCCGTTCGATTACTCTGGAATCAAGCCGTTTAATATGTCGTATCTGTCGGGGTGCGCGGCGGAGAAGTACGACGTTGACAAAAATGAAGCGGCACAGCGCATTGACGAGAGAATCCAAAAAGGCGCGGAGGAGGAAATCCGTCGAATGGCGGACGTTTACTCAAGTCTTCAGAACGTTCAGATAAATATTACATATACCGATGAACAGTACGTTTATGCGCTTATGCCCGTGTGGTTTCTGAACTACAATTATAAGGACAAGGACTATGCGTTTGCGATGAACGGTCAGACGGGAACAATGTTCGGCGAACTTCCCGTAAGCCCGTTCAAGCGGTTTCTGCTTGGCGCGGGAATCTTTCTTATTGCGTTTATTATCGTGTTATTCCTGGGAGGAGCGTGTCTGTAATGAAAAAACTGAAAAGCCTAAAGCTCGGATTCAAGATTCTCGCGGGATTATTGGTTGTGGCATTGGCATTCTCAATCATAATGCCGATTACGAGCAAAGCCTATTCTGAAAGTACGAATTACGAGTATTATCTTCAGGACATAAATCAACTTCTCACCAAAGAGCAGACGGACGCGCTTGAAAAGAGTATGCAGGACGCCGCTAACGCGGCGCAATGCATTGTGGATATTTACATTGTCGATTCGTTGGACGGATATTACTTGGACGGATATCCCGATGTGAATGGATACGCGCAGGATGTTATCAAGCCGCTGATGAACGGGAGCATAGGCGAAATCGCATTGGTTTACTATGTGGAAACGCTCGAAAACGGCGATGTGAAAAGAGACAGCGAAATTTTATGCAACGACAAGGTTCCCGCGCCATATAACGAAATCGCGTCCGAGATCACCCCCGGAAAGATTTATACAAGCGCTATGCTTGACGGCGATTATGCCGCTCTTAACAAATTCTGCCAGACGATTATCGCGCATAATCCGCCCGTAAATACAGAATACAAAAACTCCGACGATGATAATCTTGTGATTAAGGGCAACGAATGGAAAGCAGCTCTCGCGGACTATGACGACTGCCTGACCGATTCCGAGGAGGAAAAGGTTCTGAACAGAATGGTCTCCGCAGCTGAAAAGGCGGAATGCAACATCGGCTTGGTAATCACGCGCGACCTAAACGGTAAAACCCACATCAAATACACCGAGAAATTTGAGGAGGATTGTTTCGGATTTTACAGCGATTCGATTTCTCTCCTTTTGCTTAACAGACACGGAAATCCCAAATATGAAAGCTATAAGGACTGGATTTCCACAGACGGAACGGGACGCGACAAATTCGACAAATATACCCAACAAATATTTGACAGGATATATGACGCGCTCGGCGACAAGCCCAACGAGAACTTTTATGCGGCGGCTATGGCGTATTGCGAAGCGGTGGAAAATTACGCAACAAGCATAGTATATAAATCGAGGTTTCTCGGTATTATCGCGCAAAACCCGGTTATATTGGTTCCCGCGCTGGCTATCGCGCTTCTCATATCGTTTGTTATAACCCTCTCAATTTCGCGTAAGTACAAGAAAAAAGCCCCGATAAGCGCAACAAGATACATAGACCGCCGCACGGTTCGCGTCACGTGGACGCGTGACGACTTTATCCGCGAGTACACCACCAGTGTTCGCGTGGAAAGCAGCAGTCACCGCAGTGGCGGCGGACATCACGGAGGTGGCGGAGGTGGTGGACACCACGGCGGCGGTGGCGGACGCGGCAGATAACAGTTGACATTGTACAGTGTACAGTTGACAGTTAATGTGCGCTCCGCGCGTCATTTTGATTGTTATTGAGCGAAAACGCTTATCCACTCAACAACAATCAAAATAATGTCCGCGAAGCGGACACCATAACTGTCAACTGTCAACTATACACTATCAACTGAAATAGTGTGCCAGAATGAGGTCGGTGACCCGGTCGTAAGAGCGCACGCCTTCTTCCACGCCTTGGGACTTGATAAACGTATCGTTTACCTGAGAGGAAACCTCGTGAACGTTTATCCCCGCTATCTCCTTTTCACGGTGAGCGTCCCAGAATTCGTTTGAGGCGGCGTAATCCGTCCACATTCCGTCGGTTATGTATTCGTTCACGGCGGAGCGATACTCGGAATCGAGGTCGTCCAAACAGTAACTCAAAGCTTCCATATATCCCGAATAGCGATATTCGGGATATTCGCTGTTTATACAGGACAAAAACGCGAGGAAGTTGCATTCGTTTTCAAAGGCGATTCCGCGCGAATGAGCAGATTCGTGCGCGGCGGTAAACGGAATGGAATAATCGGGAATGGCGATATTTACATTGCACTCGGCAAGCATTGGGAAATACATACCCGTAATGAATGTGTAACTCCACGGCTCGGAGAGCATTACGGGCTTTTGCCGCCAGACGGAAGTCCACAAAAACGGGTATTCGTCCGTAAGCGCGGAATACCCGCTCCCCGCGCGGGAAAGCTCGGTATATATACTCTCGGAGAACACGAACTCCTCATCATCGGAAACATTTAGCTCCGCGCGGGCTTCAGCCGCTCCTTGCGCGAGGATTATGCAGACCTGTTTAAGCTCCTCCTGGGAGCGGTGAGAGGTATCCAGACCCATATTCCGCTCAATCGGATAACGGTAATAATTCGCGCCGTGACAGGTCATATACAGAAACGCGGAAAATGAAACGATTCCCACAAGGAATTTTCCCGCGCCAAGCAATGTTCGGGATTTTTTCTTGCTTTTCCGAAGCTTGATTATAAGCAGAACAATCAGGAAAATTAAAAGAGGTACGCTCAGAATCAACAGCCATTCGGTAAGTGACACGGGAATCAGGCTTGTGAGAAATCCGAGCGGCACGGCGACTATTTTGTTCAGTCCGCGTGAAATCGCGTATTCCGTAAAATCGGGAAACAGCGGCAAAAGAAAATACATAGCCGCCGCGAGAATCAACGGGATAAATACCCAAAACACCGAAAAAAATTTCTTCATACAAGCTCCTTTCAAGATAAGGTTGACATTTCCGGAAAACGGTGTTATAATAGAGGTAACAGGGGATATGTGGATTTTGAAATTATCACATAATAACCCAAAATCACCTGACCGAGTGCGAATTCA
>CAYZQU010000209.1:0-3896 GCA_964480645.1 uncultured Ruminococcus sp.
ATCCCGCGCTTGCGGACGAGGGCAAGTCTCCGTTCACGCTCGACAGCAAGGCTCCGACCGGAGACTACAAGGCGTTTATGATGAGAGAGGTTCGTTACAACTCGCTCATGCGCGCTAATCCCGACAGAGCGACCGTTCTGTTTGATAAGGCGTTGGCGAACTCCAAGGCGAAGTATGACCACCTCGTTGAAATGCAGAAAGCATACGGCGAAGAGTTTGAGGGCAAATAATCCCAAATAACATTTATCCCCCTCGGATAGTTCCGAGGGGGATTTTTTATGTTAAACGGGAGGTTCAGAGAACGCCGAGGTCGGTGAGGACTTGCTTGATATTCTCAATATCTTTTTCTGTATTGGTATCGGGTTTCTCAACATGAACAAAATAAAGGGTGCCTTTATGCATAAAATGTGCGGTGTTTGGTGATAAAATGCATTTTGAGCCATCGTTAAGAATGATTCCCTCATCTTGAGAGTTTTCAAAACTATTTCTTCGATAATCTTCGATATCTTTGTAGAAGTGGGCAGAGAAGAAAATGTTTTGGTCTGTATTATTATCATGAAGTACATAATCAAATACCACACCGGACGATGTGACCCAAACACACGGTTTGTAGTGGTCAGCAAGTGATTCACCGTTTTCCAATATTTGCTGTGTAAAATCATCAATAACATCGGTGAAATTGTCATTAATCAGCGGAGAAACACCGAACTTGTCGAAAATTTCCGTGGGCAACATATCAAGATGCTCAAACCACTTTTCGTCATCATTGGTATCGGGCATGAATTCTTCCGGTATTGTGTATTTAGGCAGTTCCACGAAATCGGCGGCTTGATAAGACGCGCCGCTTGGCTTAGCGGAGTCTGCGGGAGAGATATAATTTCCTATTGCTCCGCCGAAATTGCGGATTCCTACGGCAAGCGCGAGAGCCGCCGCCAAGGACGCCGTTGTAATCATCAACGCCACAGGACGCTTTCCGCGGGTTTTAGCCGCCTCGGAAACGAACTTATCATCAACATTGTTCAATGCTTCATATATGGAATTAGTTTTCATAATCAAAACCCCTTTCTGTTAGGTATTTCTTAAGTGAATCGCGCAGACGTGACAGCGCGGTGGTTGCGGCGGTGACGCTCATTCCGACACAGTGTGCCGCGTCCTTGACGGATTCGGAGAAGAAGTACCGCCGCATAAACAGCACTCTCTGCTTTTCGGGGAGCGTGGAGAGCCATTCATTCAGCGCGGCGGTAAGCTCACTGCTTTCAAAAGCGTTTTCGGGAGAGTATTTCGTGGAGGGTAGGCACTCGTCAAGCTCGGTCAGCAAGTCGGAACTGCGCATAGGCGCGGTATTGTACCTCAGTCGGTTAAGCGACTTGCGGCGGGCGATTTTGCAGACATACGCGGTAAGGTTTTGGGGATTCTCGCGCTCCATACCCTCCCAGACGGCAAGGAGAGTGTCATTCGCGCACTCCTCCACGTCCTCGGGAGATTTCAGCACATCGCGGCAAATTTTCAGAATCAACCGCTCGTATTTCCGTTTCAGCTCTCTCAGTCCGTTTTCCGAACGCATTTGAGACGGCTCTGTAATGTAGGCATCGTCCATATCATCACTTCCTTTATGTGGATTTTGTGAGATTGAATTCATTCTCTGTTTATATAGTCACGAGTAAAATGCGATTTGTCACAAAAATTCCCTCAATCTTAAAAAGATTGAGGGAATGGGTGTGAATGTTCCGCTGAATCAGTGGCTGGGAGTGTCAAGAACAATATTTGAATCGCAGTCATTAGGGTCTCGGGGTTTAGGTTTATTCGGGTCATACGGGCATACCGTATTGCAGCTTACAATTCCGCCGATTAGTGCCAAAAGGATTATTGCGCCTATTATTTCGATGATGGTGTCTTTGTTGGGTTTTTTCATGGTAAATACCTCCCGGTTTTAGCAGTGTGACATAAAGATTTCATACATATCGCTTGAAATGCGTGTTACTTCTGTATAACATGAATTGCTGTTATAAGAATCCCCGTCATTAGTAGAACCTGCCGTTAAAATCCCTATAACCGTATAGCCTGTGTCCGGATAATACGCAAATACCGGTCCTCCGCTATTTCCGCCGGAAGCATCCCAATCTCCTCTTAGAATACCGCGTCCATAGCCAAACGGGTCATTTTCCTCCGAATATCTGATTGTTCCCTTGCCGCTGATCATTCGGGTTGCAGAATCATTTTGCACTGAACAGTTGTATTTTGCGGGATATCCGGTATTTTCAACGCTTGTGCCGACGTATGAACCATGCTTGTATTTTAACGCCGGATATTTGGATTGATATCCTATGTTCCAATTAAGCTCAAGTACCGCCCAGTCGTCTGCTTCGTTTCCACCGCTTACATATTCATCTGTAATTGCGACTTTTGTTGAGTTTGCACGCCCGTATGGCTCTGTGCTTCCGTTTTTACCGGGGATTACAACAATGTGATCCAGGGTTTTTGTCCCGTTGTATACGCAGTGCGCGGCAGTAACGGCGGTCTTGGGACCTATCATAAATCCTGAATATACACCTGAGGTATCTCCATTTTTATAAACAGAGTACATATAACATGTATATTGATACGGTGCAGCTTTCGTATTGGTTACACGAACCCTGTCCTCGCCGCCGATAATGGCATTGGGCGAAATTCCGCCGTCATCATTGTTATCGGACGTGTTTGAGGAGATGTCCTCGCTTTCCATAGGAGACGGTCTGCTTGGGTGGAACACCTCAATGGATTCTTCGCCTGTTTCACAGTCGTAAACCCGTAATTTTATCCCGCTTTCCTCGTACTCGTCTGCTGCCGCTTGTGGCAATGCCGATGAACCGGCTGTAATTGATATAACAGCCATACATACGGACATCAAAACGGCTTTTGCTGTGATAAAACGCTTTTCATAGTGGATACCTCCTTAAAATATTTTAACGTTGAGGGACAAATTTACCCCTCTATAATTATAAACGCAAAAATACCCACCGATATTACATATTTTTTCAAAAAAATTTAAAAATTTTAAAAGTTTCTCATAAGCGTCAAAATATGAAATTGCATTTCCCCAAAAAATTTCCTCAATCCTAAAAAAGATTGAGGAAATGGAAATTATTACTTACGTATCGCCATTTTGAATATCTCTCCGAGCTTGATTCTGTTGCCGTTGTGGAGAATAATTGCCTCGTATACCTTGCTTACGACAATCGCCACAAGGACAACAATCACAGCAAGAATCGCAATCGCTCCGATTACCTGCGCGGTGTTCAGCGTTCCGAGGAGTACGGCGGAGGGGAGCGCGAACGGGGAACTTATCGGGAAGAAATACGAGAACATCTGCACGGGGTTGACGGCAATTTCGTCGTTCGCGAGGGATTCCGCGTTGAAAATAACGGGGAAGTACGCGAGGTAAAGTCCGAGCATACCAAGCATCGCGTAGGGTTGCATAGCCTGTTGGAGATCCTCCATACGTGAAACAGAAGCTCCAACAAGCGCGGCAATCAGCGAGAAGAAAACGAATCCGAGCAGGAAAATCACCACGATAAGCACGATATTTACGACACTGAACGTATTGGAAAGTGTGTTCATTGCCTCGGCAATCTGCATATCGGTGGTCTGCGCGCCAAGTTCCGATGTAGCTTGTTGAAGCGCGTTTTGAATTTCGGGATTATTGGCGATTTCAAACGCTTTTCCGAGCATTCCGAACGGTGCGGAAATCGCCATACTTGCCGTTCCGACTAAACCAATCAGTATAAACTGTCCAAAGCTTACCAAGCCCATTGCCAGCACTTTTCCGATTACTACCGCAAGTGGACGAACCGATGTCAGCAGAAGTTCCATAACTCGGCTTGTTTTTTCGGTGGCTATGGACTGCGCCACAACCTGCC
>CAYZQU010000210.1:0-3893 GCA_964480645.1 uncultured Ruminococcus sp.
GGAATCTCCGTATGAATTGTCGTTGGAGATTTCCGCAACGGGAAACGCGGCTACCCGGCTCTCCGCGAACGACAGCTCATACTCCGCCGTTACCGAGAGCGATGCTCGGTTGGGCGGAGCAGTGGAACTGCGTTATCTAGGCGAGGTTGACAAGGTCAAGCTCACCTACAAAATCTCGGACGAATATATTCCAAATTCCGGCGAAAATTCCAGAAAAAGTCTTGACTTGCAGGGAATTAAGCGGTATAATATATTCAGGTACTTCGAGGAAATAAATATGCTGCTCCCCGTGGCGACGGAAGTCGATGAGGAGAGCCATACTCTGTCCGCCGAAACTGACGAGCTTGGGACTTACTGCGTTCTTGATATGGAAGTCCTTATGCGTAATTTCGGTATCGAGCCGGAGGAAACTTCCACCGAAACCGTCACTCGGCAGATGTATTCTGCCCCGCCTGCGGCAAATGTCAACACGTCCAAGAGCGATAAGTATTGTGTGACGTTTGTTATTGACGAGCGGGATGATTCGTTTACTTCAGAACAGCTTGATTACATAAATGGGGAGATACTCAGTTTTTCTCAGGAAGTCCTTACATATAAGCTCAACACAGAAGTAAAAACTATTACTAAAAAAGCATCGTGGTTCAACAGTTATGTTGTTACGGACAACATTGGTGAAATTGTTAATTCGTCCGACCCTAATGTGAATAATTTCGTTTTTGAAATTTACAACCAAAACGGCGCTGTATTTGAACAGAATATTGCGGATGAGCTGTTGAAAAAAGCGAATGACAAAAAAATCGACATCAGCATTGTGTCGCCGTCCGAGGGGAGTCTTTCGGGATTCCAGACCGATCTGGCTAAGGGCACAAACGGATTGGTTATCAACGACTTAAACAACTTCAACTTCAGAACGATTTACAATCATGTTTACGGGAAACCGCTTCCGGAGCAGGATTTCTATGCCGTTTTGGCTTCCGGATATCAGCTCGTTAAACTCAATGGAAGATTGAATGCCTTTAACGGTATTGACACTGACGGTGATACCCTGTCCGATTGGGATGAGGTCGACATTAATCATTGGGTTGAGTGCGGTTTGATTACATATGATGACAACAACGAAATCGTGCTGCCCACACTTGGAAAGTGCATTGAATTCGTGGAAAAGCCTTATGTTAATGAAGGTTTAAACCGCATGCCTTGGTATTATGTTCAACAGCTTTGGGTAAAGTCCGTCCTGCCTATCACTTCCGATCCTACAAGAGAGGATTCTGATGGGGATGGGTATAATGATGAGCAGGATTTAGCTCCCTTGACCCCGTTTGTGAATCCTGTTATATTAATTCATGGTAGAACCAGCAATACTTATGGAGCTTTTGGACTGCCTACAAGTGTTTGCCTAGATGATGGTACATCGTATAATGATCACTTCGGATCTGAACAAACTACAAGAGAAGATCACGGTTATTTTTATTCTGATATTGAGACTCATATAATAAATATAAAAGGTATTAATCCCGGCACATTAGGCGCGACATTCGCTAAAGAAGGATATAAAGCGAATAAAAATTTATTTGCCTTTAATTATCCTAATCAGGATTTTGCTCAAAACAACGCGCCTAAACTAGCAGAATACATAAAAAATATGAAAGACTGTGTGAAAGGTAGTATTGCTTCCCCTGAAGGCTTCCTTGCTGTAAAAAGTGATATTTTTGCCACCAAAGATGACTTGAAGAATAATCACGCAAGCTTCATTCTAATAGGTCATAGTAATGGTGGATTGGTATCTCGTTATTATATCGAAAACAAGGGCGGGAATGAGGATGTGGATAAGCTGATAACTATTGATACACCGCATTATGGTTCGGGTTTAGGTACAGCATCAACAGCTTTGTTTAAATTAGGGATAACTACTACGCCATGGGAGGATGCCGTTCCTTTAGATGTCGAACTTAGATTTGATAGCTCGCTGTTTGGTGGTGAGAAAATAAAGAACATAGATGATTCAACCTTGGTAAAGATTGGCACATTTATAGGAGCTTTTTCTCCGATAGCCTTTGTATATAGATGTTTCACTCAACACAAATGGAACGAAATGAAAGGATATATAGAAAACAACCAATCCGATAAACTTAATGGTAGCGACTACAAGGGCGACACAAAGTATTACGCTATAGGTGGACTAGTGTCACGTAGTGACGATTCATCTAGTGATATGGTATGTAGTTTTGAGTTTAACCTTGTTGCCTCTTCCGTGGAAGCGTTTCAAAATAGCGTTAATAGTGCTTCCGTTTACCAAATCGAATTTGCACCTTTATCGGGCGATAATGTGGTTGGCATAAAAAGCCAATTTGGGCTTAAAACCGACGGTGATGATGTTATCGAATTTGTCAAATTTGAAAAAACCACCATCGTTTTGTCATTTCAGCCTAGTAAATCATTTTATATATTTCACAATGATATTCTAGAAGAAAAACAACTGCATAAAATTGTGCTGAAATATGTGAAAGACTAAATCCAAATAAGGAGGAGCAAGCATGAAACAAGATTTGCATAATAATTCCGAAAACCTTAATCAAGATTCGTCCACTGCAAAGTGGACGAAAAAGAGGTTTTTCACTAGAGGACGAATAATCGTGCTGTCAATTATTTCGGCTGTAATTCTTTTGGGAATATGGGATATTTTCATTGATCCGCCCGCTTGGTGGAGGTTTGAACGTCAACAGGATAAAAGAGCCATTCTGGCATATGTTGAAGAAAAATATCCAAACGCCAAAAGTAAGGGATCAAAATTCCCTTTTCAAAGAATGGTGGGACCTTACCCAGCTAGTATAATGTATTTTGAACTTGATGGTGTAAATTTCCACGTCGCCGCAAAACGTGGAAGTGTCATTTCGGACGGCTACTCACAAGCACGGGCTTGCGCCCAATTCGACAAAATTATTCAGGATGGTTTCCTGAAACCGATGGGAAAAGAGGCTAATACCCATTATCGTTTTGTAGATGATTATGATATTTATCCTTATACTGGCAGTTTGGTGGTTTGTTTGACGATTCGGGATCAAGGTTCAACCCCAAAAGAAGTAGGTTGGCTTTATGATTTTTATAAATATTGGAAAAATGAAGGTGATTTTTTAAAATCATATAGTGCTAGAATTGATATTGTTGTAAATGATGAGATCGTATATCATATTAATTACAATAATAGCAGTGAATTTCCTAATGAAGATTCATTTTATGCCGCCTTTGAGACGGGTCATTAAAATTTGATATCTTTTCACTATAAAAGAAAGGACTCCGTTATGAAAAAGATAATCTCCCTGTTATTAAGTCTGGTATTGCTGTTCGGGATTGGCGCGGAAACGTTCGCGGCAGTGAGCGAAGCGCGCACGGAAACATCGTATGTAACCGTGGATTGCACGAATAAGGTGGATATAAGCTACGAAATAACCAATCGGCAGAGCAACAGCTTTACAGTGGAGATTTCGATTACGAACAAATCCGATGAGCCGATAAGCGGCTGGCAGCTCTCGTTCAAGGGCAACTTCGGAATTTCGAGCGTTCAGAACGCGAATAATCTGCGCTCCGAGAACGAATTCCGCATCGAGAACAATGCGTCTGACCAACCCATCGCAAAGGGTGAAACGAAAAAGTTTGAATTTCAAGGCGTAATCGCACCGGGGGAAACCCCGGTGCTGTCAGACTTTGTTCTGACATCGGTTGTTCCGAACTCGGACAACGCGCAAACTCGCATGATTATGTGCTTCGGCGAATATCTTGAGGAAGAAAAATCACTCGAAATTTATTGGTTTTCGACCGATGAGGGTGCGGTTTCTCTCTATGAAAATACCGATAACGGCGGTTGGGAAAAGCTCGCGGAGCTTACCGATGAAAAA
>CAYZQU010000211.1:0-3886 GCA_964480645.1 uncultured Ruminococcus sp.
ATGATTGACTTCTCCGTGCTGTTTGCGGGAGTTACCGTCGAGGAGGGCGCGATTGTTCGCGATTCGATTATTATGCCCAATACGGTTATCAAAAAGGGCGCTGTTATCGAGTACGCGATTGTCGGCGAGGATTGTGTAATCGGAGAGGGCGCGCATATCGGCGAGCGTCCCGAGCTTATTGAGGACAAGTCGCAGTGGGGCGTTGCCGTTATAGGACATCATGTTGATGTTTCGGCAAATGCCATAGCTCCGCCTAAGGCTATGATTTCCAAAGATATATAATGAGGAGGATTGTTTGATATGGCAAGTATGGCTAACGTTTTAGGCTTGATTTTTGCTAATATGCACGAACAAACCTTACCCGAGCTTACCAAGGCAAGAGCGATGGCGAGCGTTCCGTTCGGAAGCAAGTATCGGCTGATCGACTTCCCATTGTCTGGAATGGTGAATTCCGGAATCACTCAAGTGGGAATTATTACTAAGACCAATTATTACTCCCTGATGAACCATCTCGGAATGGGTTCTGAGTGGGATTTGGCGCGCAAGACGGGCGGACTGCATATTCTGCCTCCGTATGGGCGCGAAAACGCGGGAATGTACCGCGGCAGACTGGAGGCGCTTGCGGGCGCGGCGGAATTTATCCACGAAAGCAACGCGGAATATGTTGTAATGACAGACAGCAACATTGTGGCGAATCTGGATATCAAGCCGATGGTGGATTTCCATGAGAAAAACGGCGCGGATATTACTTGCGTCTATGGCAGCGGAGTATATACCACCGAGCGCGCGCAGACACAGACGGTGCTGTGCGTAGACGAGAAAAATATGGTGTATGATGTGCTGGCAAGACCGGCAATCAGCGGTGAAATGAACATAGCCCTGAACATTTATGTTATGCGCAGAAAGTTCCTTGAGGAGCTTATCCGCGAGAGCGAATGCCGCAGTCTGTACAGCTTCGAAACTGATATTCTTCAGCATAAGCTGCACGATTATAAGGTTATGGGTTATAAGTACAATAAGTACTTTGAGGTTATTGATTCAATGAGAACCTACTATAAGGCGACTATGGATATGATGAACCGCGAGATTTCGCATGAGGTGTTCTCGCTGGATACGCCGATTTACACCAAGGTTCGCGATGTTGCCCCCGCGAAATACGGAATTGACTGCTCGGTTAAGAATTCGCTGATTGCGGACGGCTGCATAATTGATGGAACGGTCGAGAATTCCGTGCTGTTCCGCGGCGTTAAAATTGGTAAAGGCGCTGTGGTTAAGAACAGCATTGTAATGCACGGTGCGATAATCGAGGAGAAGGCGTCGTTTATCAACGCAATCGCCGATAAGAGTGTCACCATTACCAAGAGCCGCACGATTACAGGCTCGGTGGACTTCCCTGTGTATATTTCCAAGGGCGGCGTCGTTTAATTTTTGATGTTTTTCATACACATTTTGTGTACCTCCTTTCATAAGATTTCCCCCTACGGAGAGAATCCGCAGGGGGACTTTTTATTAGGATAGACTGTAATTAACCGAAATCAACGCTGTTGAGAGCATTTTCACACGCTTCGACAACGATTACAAATTCTCTGAGGGCATTCTGCCACTCGGTTATCTTTGCCTCGTCAATAACGCCGTCATTGTAGTAATATTCCATTGACACATTGAACACAGCATCATATTGGTCGTATGCCTTATCAAGCATATTATTAAATACTGAGTCATAGTCGGCGTAGTCAGGAGCGTTCATAATGAGGTCCATCAAGCGGTCGCTGTATTCCTCGGTCAAATCGTCCAGCATTTCAGTGGTCATTGAGTTGAAGTCGTCATTCAAGTGGGAAACATTGAAACCACCGGCGGAAATGTCGGGAGTATTAGGTGTATTGGGGGTGGTGTGTGTATTGGGAATTTCAGGCTCGATTTCCCCAATGTAGTCCTTGAGGAGGTCAACGTTCTTAAGGGCGTTGAGTACTTCCTCGGAGAAGTCATTAAGCTTTTTCTCGATGTCTGAGTCGATATTGCCGTTCATAACTCCGGAGATGTCGATTACATCGGTGGGGATAGACAAGACCTCGTCTGAAGAAGACTTGTTTACCGCAACAGTAAGAGATACATCGCCGTAAGCAGAAGTCTTTACACCAAGGTCAACAGTCTGGGAATCCGCAGACGCAGAACTTGAGATTGTAAACTGAAGACCGTCAAGAACGGTAAGAAGCTCGTCGTCAGCCGATTCAAATCCCTTCGGCATTTTTAAGGTAATGGTATATGTTCCTACTGTAACGTCCTGATTGAAGCTCTTTACAGTTTCAACGCCGCTGTACGAGATGTTGATTCCGAACTCACCGTCGTCGTTCTCTTGGAATGAGAGTTCAATAACGCCGCTCTTGTCGTCGGTCTTTACGCAACTCAGATTAACGGTGAATTTATTGGTGTCCTCTTTAACAATCAACTGTGCGTTAAAGCTCTGTTCGTTGTTCTTGTATGTAAACTCAATGTCATCATTCGGACCTGCTGTGTAGGACTTCGCGAGAACATCGCCGTTTTTGTTGATAACGGTCTTAATGGAGAATCTCACGGAATCGGGAACGGAAATAGAACTTGCCATTAATGAGAACGCCGACTGATACTGATTAAGCGTTACAGAGCCGCCGTTGCTGTTTATAAAATCAATAATCTGCGTGGAGAAATATTTATCCTCGCCGATGTGGTTTATCATATCCTTTAACATCGCGGAGATTGCTTCTCCATTGAAGTCGGCAGTGATGAGCTTTCCGGAGATTTCCTCGCCGTTAACTGTAAGTGAGCCGTTTTCCATTTCGGTTACAGCTTTTTCGTAATGCTCAAGATAAATCTTGATAATATCCTCGATAAGGCGGGAGATTTCCTTTTCGTCAAGCTCCAGAACAGCCGCGTTTGTGCCGGAGGTGTTTGTGCTTGACACGGTATCCATCTTAAACATCAGTGCCTTGTTCGAAGCGAACGGGAAAGCCATATAGAGCGTGCCGTCGTTGGTCATAACAAGCTTTGCGTTTACCGCGATTTTACCCTCTGTGCTGTAATACATACCCATTGAGGAATCGTTTGCCGCAAGGTCGTATGTAAAGGTTGTGCCGTTGATTGCGTCGATAACCTTATTTACATCCGAGGAATTGCCGATAGCGGAAATCGCCGCGTCGGTGAGATTTATTTTCGCGTTTGCCGTTACCTTGACAGCGTCCGTGCCGTATGTTTCGGAAAGAAGCTTGCTGTATGTCTCAATAATAGATTTGAAATCCGCACCGACACTCGCCGCACTGTAAGAAGAATCCTCCATCACATTAATGAAATTGGCGTTGCCATTAGCACTCGATGTCGGAAGAACATCGCCAAGCATGGAATTCTTTATGGGGGTCGTTTTGCTCAGGTAGGAGGTATAGAAGAACTGGGAGGCAGCCTTTGTGCCGTTGGAAATCGCGGAAGCGTCAATCATCTTGGCGGCTTCTTTTACCGAGTTGCCCTCAACCATTGTCGCGTATCCGGACTTGCCCATAAACGTGCTGAGGAACGCGGCTTTGTTGGTAAAGAAGAACACTGCCGCCGCTCCGAGAAGAACAACTACCGCTGCGATAATGATAATCGCGATTTTCGCTCCGTTTTTCTTCTTTGCGGGAACAGCCACTGCCGCTGCGGCTGTGCTTACCGCGCCCATATTTCCCGCCGTACCGAATCCGTTGGGAGCGTACTGCGGCATAGGAGAAGCCTCACCAAATCCTCCGACAGGGGGAGCGTACTGCGGCATGGGAGCAGGCTCACCGAAGCCGTCCGATGATACGTCCGTAGGGGGAGCGTACTTCGGCATAGAAGAAACAAGGCTATCCGAATCGGGCTGTTTTTCGAGCGATACAGCGGT
>CAYZQU010000212.1:0-2158 GCA_964480645.1 uncultured Ruminococcus sp.
CTCGGAAAAATGGGATGTACCTGTAATCGCTACAACTCTTGTACAATTTATGAACACGATCTATTCAAATAAAATGCAATCAGTTAGGCGTTTTCACAGACTTTCAAATTCCGTGATTATTTTGGACGAGGTTCAGGCTGTTCCGTTAAAATGCGTTAATTTATTCAATCTTGCTGTAAACTTTCTCGCTAAAATCTGCGGCGCAACTGTTGTCCTCTGTACAGCTACTCAACCCGCGCTGGATAAAACCGACTATCCTATTGAGCTTGACAAATGCTCCGAAATGAACCCCGATTACAAAGAGGACTTTGAAATATTTCACAGAGTTGATCTGCACTCAGCGTGCAGAATAAATGGCTATACGTTTGAAGAAACAGCAGATTTTTGTGCGGGGAAATTCGAGGAAAACGGAAATTTGCTGTTGGTCGTAAATACCAGGGCTGCGGCAAGGGAAATATTTAATATATTAAATGAACGATTTAACAGCAAGAATGTCAAAATCATGCATTTAAGTACAGAAATGTGCCCCGAACACAGACGCGATGTTATTAGGTCAATTCGTTGTGGACTAGAAAAAAGTTTGCCAATAATATGCGTTACAACTCAACTTATTGAGGCAGGCGTAGATATTTCATTCAAGTGCGTGGTAAGGTCACTGGCGGGATTCGACAATGCAGCACAAGCCGCAGGACGCTGTAATCGAAACGGAGAATATTCCCTCTGCCAAGCCTATGTCATCAATATCATTGATGAAAAGCTGAAACATCTCCCGGAAATAGAACATCGTTGTGACGCTGCGCGTTCAACGATTGAAAAATACAAAGATTCAAATCTTCTTAACGTGGATGTTATGGACGACTATTTCACACGGTTTTACCATGAGCGAAAAAATGAGATGTCCTATGATGTTTCCGAGTATGATACAACCCTTGTCAAACTCTTATCATACAACGATACATGGATAAAAGGAAGGAAGAATCTCGTAGAACTGATCGGAACGCAGGCATTCAAAACGACGGGAGCGATGTTTAATATGTTTGACAATAATACTGATGATATTATTGTACCTTACAATGATGACGCCAAGGAATTGATTCTGGAGATGACCTCCGAAAGCGGTTTGTACTACCAATCTCAAAAGCTGCGTCTGGCACAAAAATATTCGGTATCGGTGTTTTCGTATCAGAAAAGCATACTGCTCGATAAAAATGCTATATTTCTTTTACCGTGTGGAACTTATGCGCTTAAAGATGAATTTTACGACAGTAAGGGCATAGGACTGAATTTTCGTGATGGAGAGATGGAAGTTCTTGACTTTTGAATTAAGGCAACACCACGCAATTATCTCATCGTTGTCGCCGACCAGAAGCGACAAGTGACAATCTTTGTGCAATGTTGCCTTTAAAAATTATACATATGACCGAATCAAGTAGTTCATTATCAAGCTGCCAGAAAAAATCTGCCAACCGTGTTAGGTTTATTCCTGCTCTCTATTACGTAAAATTTCTATTTTACGCAATTCACTATGTTGAAGTGATTAACCCCTTTTCCGTCCGCCGCAGGTTTTACGGCGGATAACCTGTTGTGTATGCTCGGTATCCTCGCCGAGCCGAATTTCCCGAACCATACGCCGAAACATCTCCGGCAAAAACTGCGTGACTAAATCGGCGCACTCCACATAGTGAGAGCAAACCGAACAGCTATCAAAACGGATACAACAAGCACAAGGCGGGTAGTTAAGATAACCGCCGTTATGTGCCTTGCAATCCTCAAAATTAGCGCACTCCCACCAGTCACAGACCATCAAGCTATACCAACCTCAGATAATACCTTATCACAAAGGGACTCAAACGCGCCATCGATGAACTTATCAAACTCCTCATCACTGACAGACTTATAGCACTTCCAAAACTCATAACCAGTAAGTGGCGTGGTGGATTCCTTATAAACTCGCTCATATTCTACATCAGATAACATCTTAATAGCCTGATAATCATTATATATGGCTTCAGCGGATTTGGATTTATGCTTTAAGCCCTCGACAAGGATAGACTTTAGGTTACTTGCACGGCACATAACGAGAGACGCCAAAGTAGCCGACTGAGTACGCATCTTACTGTCCAGACCACGAACATACTTATTAAACTTGGGCTTAATG
>CAYZQU010000212.1:2168-3862 GCA_964480645.1 uncultured Ruminococcus sp.
TACCAAGAAAATCCGACCACCATTCGGCAGTAGAGCAATTATAAATACTGCTGTGGTCTATCTCAATGAAACGAATAAGACCCAAAGCGACAGAAGACATACGAGCCGCAAACTCTTCATCGGATTTGGCAGTTGCATAGTCAATCAGGACACTGCAGGCGTTATCCTTGCGAAACTCCATCTCAAAGCGAACCCAGCTTTTATAATCCGCAGGAACATCATAACCGTGTGCCTCCTGTTCCGCAAGCTTATCATAAAAACGGATAAAACTAGCAGAACCGCGCTTGCCAAGCTCGATTGTCTTACCTATGCGACCGCTTGAAAGATTCATTGATTCTATGCGGTTATACATGACACTGGTGTCCATCTCATTGACATCATCAAAATTAACAACGGTCTTAATCTCCGCCGAAACGTGTTCAGGATAACCCCTGCGGAATCGTGTAACAAACTTACGCTCCATAAGGTAATTATTTATGCGGTCGAGGTCAAGGAACGGCTCATCGATATCCGACTGACGCATAATTTCATCAAAGGCAACGTCAAAACGGCTTGATGTAGTCTTGAAGCCAAATTTTGACAACGCTATAAAACGCAACATAGCGTCACGCAAGGTGGTTTTCTTCTTAATTGTAAGGTATTCAATATAATAATCCACTCCCCTGCCGGAAAACTCGATACAAATTCCCTGCTTCTCGAAATTATCCGCATAAGGAAGCTTAAGCTGCACATCGCCGAAACGGGAAATTGACTCATAGCGGGATGTGGTACACTTATACTGAAACATCTCCGCCCAATCTTCAATATAAAGGGCGCGGAGCAGCTGTTGAAGTGCGCCCTCTCTGTCACACTCGACCTCGCCGGGAAGAAGCGATATTGTTATATAGTCGGATACCTTACAAGTTACCATCAGAATCTACCTCTCTTTTTAAGTTTATTAACAGTCTTTTTGTCGCCGATTTCGTGAGGATTATATTCCCCGTCAGCGCGATTTTGTAAAATCTGCTCATCGGGAATATACTCGGCATCAAGAAGACCCTCCACCATCTCTATAGTGTCATACTTACTCCGCAGCTCATCAGTCTGGACATAGCCGTAATAATCCAATGCCTTGATAGGAAGAAGCGGATTATTATACCATTTGTCATACTGCTCAGCATCGAATGTTTCACAGGTCGTATATCTGGTAAACGGATCGGGGAACATTGAATGACACTCGGTAACTGTATCCGCAATATCGCGTAACTGCTTGTCAAGGAGGTTCCAACGCTGAACGGTGCCAACAAGCATTACACGCCGATGCCGGCACTGTAAAATGTGCTGATACACGGGCTTGGGAACAGAACGCTTGGAAGCGGCAAAATCCCGGCTGTTAAAGATAGTGCCTATCTCATCAATCAACACTATTGATTTATCCGGCAACTGCCGAATCTGTTCGGAATTGACAAGCTTAATTATCGTAGTATCCTTAGGGAATCCGGTAAGCGTGAGATTAGTCAACACCGTAACATTCCGATACCTGCAGCACATATTATAAACGAATCTGACCGCGCTGATGGTCTTCCCTGCCCCGAATTTACCTTGAAACAGGTGCAGACCCCAACCGTTAAAGTTACGCCACGCCTTTTCTTTAATGAACTTGACTAAATCCTTAAAGAAATAGAACCAGAATTGCGGAGCGTTACGCGAAGCAC
>CAYZQU010000213.1:0-3846 GCA_964480645.1 uncultured Ruminococcus sp.
CCGCGGGACAAGCAGTACAGAGCAGCCTCCTTACTGCGTTGGCATTTTATAACTACAGCTTTCATAAAGACCTCCTATTTACAGAACAAAAATTTTTTTCACAATCCGATGTGCTTGAATTTAAGTACGACTAGGAATTTTCGGGCAGGTGGTGCATGATGCACCACCTGTTATCTTCCCAACTCGAAATCCTCGTCGTCATCACAGTCGATGTTGACCGTTTTCTCATTCTCGGAACGGCTTGCCCTGAGCGCGGCAATGGCAGTATCAATTTCGGAAATCTGTCGGCTTAGTGCCGAGATTTCGCCGATTTTACTCTCTATGGCGCAATAATCCCAGAACGCGAGGTCGGATTTGCGCACTCCGTCCGCGATTCGGAGCATCTCCTTGTCGCAGACGTCCGGGCTGATTCCGTATTTAAGCTCAAACAGCTGCTCCATCTTATCCAGCGTGGACCGACAGCGCTCAAGCTTCAAAACCAACCGTTCGCGTTTGCCGTAAGCATTGGCGATCATCTTTTCAAATTCCTTGCTTTTAAGCATAAAAACTCCTTTCAATTTACTGAATAAAAAAAATCGGCTCGAAAAATCCGAACCGATTTGACCCGATTTTTTTGAAAATCCATCTTCTCTATAAGCTTGAAGTATAATACTGAGAGTAATAATATTTCTTTTTCAATAAATATATTTTAGAATTAAGGTTGAAGTATATAATATCGGGTTATCAAATTTGAACCACCCTTTTTTGTAAAAAGAGAAAGCGCGGATTCTTTCGCTCTGCAAAACAATCTGCGCATAAAACCAGCCACTCTTGTGGAGCGGAAAACATATCGCATAGCTCGCCGGAATCTTTCGGACAATATTCCGCAAAGCGCGTTTTCCAACTCGCATTTGGACTCATAACACATTGTGCCAAACGAATTGACAAGCAGGCGGAATGTTTCCGCGATGCGTGATGTGTGACCTCTGCGGAGAGAGTGCGTGAGATAGACACGGTTGTGTCCAAGGTCTTTTTCGCGGCGTATGTAACGCTGCTTGGCGATTAATCCGAGCTTCTCAAGCTCGATGTTGCATTTGATGATGGTGGTGCGTGACATTCCGGTAAGCTCCGAAAGCTGCGCAAGTGAGCATTGGCAGCGTTTGTCCGCCGTTTCCGTGATACAATATGCCAGAAACAGGCGGAATGTACTCGCGGAGACTTTTCCCTAAAACCGCCGCGGGGACAAGCACATAGTTTTCGGGATTAACAATCGCGTCGGAAAGCACATAAGCATTGCAGTATCTGTGTCCGTTCTTGTAGCGTGAAACGCGCTCGGTAATCACGCCGAGGGCATACAGCTCGTTCATAATGCGCGTAATATTCGTCAAGCCCGTGCGCTCCGCGATGGTACGATTTTTAACCACAATCGTGCGGTTTTTCGCCGTTTGCGCCATTGAGGCAAGCAGGAACATTACCACAATTGCCGAGCTGCTTGCGGACGGAGTGATGAAATTAACGTTCACTCTGACATACTGTTGCTTGCGCCTGCAATGCTTATACTTCCGACTCATCATTTTTATCCCCCTAAAATTTGAGTTTATAGGCTACTTCATCGCTGTCTATATCGCCGCCGATTATTTCAATGAAGCCCTTTTCGACAAGCTCCTTTTGCGCCCTTATGAATTCCTCGTGTGACATTCCAAGCGCTTTTTCAATATCCCGGGCGGATATTTCAGCGGGTGTTGACGAGTTGCGCGAACAGCTTTTACGCTTTTTCATAAAAATCTCCTTTCTACTTCTCAATTGATTCCTCGTGTTGAATCTGCTCGTCGCTCCATTGCTCAAATTCCCGGTCGAAAAGCTCATCGAATTCGCTTGTAATAACAAACGGTTCGGGTTCAAAGGGAATCTGTATAACATTGTTCAGGTTGACGGACAGTAGTTCGCGGTATTTTTCTATCGCGGCGTTGTCGGAAAAATTCAGCGCAACTGTATAATTGACGCTGTTCAGCGGAAGCTGCGCGTAATAAATCATCGGCAGCTCATTCCATGATGTGCCGCCGACAATGTATATTTTATCGAATCCGGCAAAGTTCAGATTGGATACGGGCGTATTGCCGAAATCGTATATTTCCGCGTTATAAGTCTTTTGCGTATCAGCGTCCGAGGAGCATATGTCAATTCCGTTGACGGAGAAAATCTCTGTTCCGATTTCTTCAACATCGTCAAACATATCCTTCATCATATCGAGCTGCGGAATTCCTCTTTGATGTGCACACACCACAACACTGTCTCCGCTGCGGTTCTGAAAGTATTTCGCCAGTCTCAGCGCGAAAGTTGTAGTTTCTATGCGGCTTTGAGCACCGACAACCGCAACGTGAATCCCGGAGTTTTCATATCGAGGTCTTGACTGCTCCTTTTCGGCTTTTGCGGCGGCTTCACGCGCTTCGGCAAACGCGTCAAAGGATTTGTCAAATCTGCGCCATTTTTGCTTAGACAATCCGTCCTGCAAACATTCCTTCAGGTCCTCGCGCATCATTTCAATGTTTGTGCTTTCGTCCACACCGGAATAATTCGCGACAATATTTGTAATTCCGCGCCGTATGAATTCATTGAGAAAATTATCGCCCTCATAGTATCCGTCGGCGTAAATTATAATGTTTGCATCGTCTTTCTGGTAGGTAATGCCCTCAACAAGCGAGATAAATTCATTATCTTTTTCAGTAAATGCCGAAACGTCCAGAACGTAATGTGACTGAAAAAGATAATTTTTCAAATCGCTTTTCAGGAACAGCTCAAGCGACCAGTCGTCGCCTATCATCTCACGTGGAGCAGCTCCCAATTCGGCGCAGATTTTGCGCAGTATTCCCGCGTTTTCCTTGCGGGCTATCAGTAGTGGGTTAATCATTTTTCTTCATTCCTTTCTAAAAGGCAACCACAAGGGTTGCAATTTCCAACAAAATATGGTATTATAAAAATAGGACAACACAATAACAATTATTGTTATATATTGTCTTAATATAAACCATTTTCAGGGGGTATAGTTTATGTCATACCATTTTCAGAATATAAAACCATTATACAGGCATTTATTGGAAAGCAAAAAAGCGCGCTGCATTTTTACGGTTAAATTCAATGGAATGCCATTTAGCTGTATATTTTTAATTGATGTTAGCCCATTTAGACTATATATCACTTCCTTAGGTGAATCTCCGTTCAGCATTGAGCTGGAAGTTCATAGGGGATTTCAGGTATCCTCTCAGCTAAGCCGAGAGGATTATTATAAACTGGTTAAATATTTGGGCTTAAAATATGATAAAAACAATCCGTTCAAACCCAATATATTTTTTGGATCTATTGACCAACAAATTGTGTCCGCTCCCAAAAGAGTGCCTCGTTATTCGGAAGTTATAAGTGTTGTTCGTCGGCATAGGTTAATTGATGAAGAGAAAAAAATCTATTTCTGCAACTGGCGAATTAATCCTGTTGGCGACAAAGTAAGACCAAAAAACCTTGAAAAGACTAGGAGTGCTTTTGGGGATGAAATTGCGGAAATGTGCCAAAAAAATAATATAAGTTCCTGCTGGACAGATATGAAGGAGAAAGAGCATCTTATCAAACTTAATGACTTTCTATCGAACGTTGGTTCACAGAAAAGCTAGATATTGAAAACACAAAATATTCTCGGTTTCCATACCTGTCGCACATTTCATTAAACACTTCTTGTGTATTCTTTTCAAGAGTTTGGTAGTCTGATTCACAAATAATATAGCACTTGTTAAATATAAGTGAATCAAATTCGGATTGTGTCATATTATTTTTAAGTTCTCTGATTTCGGTTGGTGAAAGCGGAGGAGCTTTCGAGCG
>CAYZQU010000214.1:0-3830 GCA_964480645.1 uncultured Ruminococcus sp.
TCTTGTAATCTTCGGCATTTTTGCCTTGATTAAACTCGCTAAGAAGATTTTCGGCAAGGTTGCAGGCTAATCCCCCCCTTTCAAGCGGTTCATAGTTCGCTATGAGCCGCTTATCCTTAAAATTAATTGGTGTTCGATAGTGTGTAAGGAGTTGATTTTAATGACTAAAGAACGCATTAACATAACAATAGACCCTTGGCTGTTAAGCTCCGTTGACCTCGAGTGTATCAATCTGAACTACACCCGCAGTCAGTTCATTTCCTTTTTTAAAAATTATTAAATAAAAAACCACGTTGGGGTGTGGGGGGGGGGGGCCGCCGGTGGGGGGGGGGGGTACCCCCGCGCGACAGAAGGCGGTGATTCTTTATGATTTATCTCTATACGGGTACTCCCGGTTCCGGAAAAAGCTATCATGCCGCCGAAGTCGTTGACCGAGCTTTGAGACGAGGAATTCCCGTAATCGCGAATTTTGAGGTTAATAAATCTCATAAACACAAAGGCGAATACATAATGATTGACACCTTGGATATGACCCCGGAATTCTTTATGCAGTATGCCGAGGAGCATTTCAAGCCCGGACGCGATGAACATCAGGGAATCATCATCATTGATGAAGCTCAGATTCCGTTCAACTCCCGCGAGGGACTGAACCGCAACCGAATGAAGTGGATTTCGTTCTTCAGCAAACACCGCCATTACTTCTATGACATTATCCTCATCACCCAACATGACAGAATGCTCGACCGCCAGATTCGTTCCCTTGTGGAAACCGAGTACAAGCACCGCAAGCTGACGAATTTCGGGTTAAAGGGTTGGTTTATGATTGTGCTGTTCCATAAGATGTTTGTTGCCGTGCAATACTGGTATCCGATTCAGGAAAAAGTAAGCGCGGAGTTTTTCAATCTTCGGAAAAGCGTTTGCAAGCTTTACGACACGTTCAAGCGGTTTGACAAACCCGCCGCCGATGAAACGCCGACTGACGATTTCAAGGCACGTGCCGCCGAGTTTAACAAACAATTCAATAGAAAGGACGGTGAAGCCGTATGAAAAAGCGCATTGTCGCAATCCTCCTTGTGTTAAGTATTTTCTGTTTTTCCTTGCGTATCTCTAAACGAGTATACGCCGCTGGCACTGGCAGTGTAGCTGTTATTGCTGCTGTTGCTATGCTTGCCGTTAATCTCATTTCGATGTGTAATGGCGGTTATGATGATACTGCTGAAGCTTTGGGAAATTTCTTCGTAGAAACAGGTGAACAATTTGACTATTTTTTTAATGGCGAGGATATTCTGGATATTAACGGTAATGTCATTTATCACGATTCCAGCCCATTCCAAATTGGAGTAAGTCAGATTGCGAACGAACTCCAGTCCGCATTTAACAGCGGCGAGCTTACACAGGTTGATGGTAATTGGCAAATCAAGGGCGATAAAATCAAAAATGTCATCAGAAATGCAAACGCTTCAATCGGTGCTATGGCACGTCCCAACATCGACTTCACCGCCGGATATAACTGCACATTCCTCGATGTGGATTTGTCTAAGCCTTTTACACTTAAATCACTTCCCGTTATGAGCGAGTTTTTTTACTCTTCAACTGGCGAATCCTATGCCGCTGTATATTTCGATAAAAATCGCATTGTCTTTTCGCAATATTATCTTCTTTGGGCTTGTGCTCCTTCGTGTAAGCTTATTCCCCGTTCTATTTCTGAAACATATGAATCGTCTCAACTTACCGGAGGCAGTGTCGGAAGTACTGACGTTGATGTTTTCTTAGATTATTTCTCTTATTATTTTAATATGTCTCAATTAAATAATCTTTTTGTTTCCTATAGCTTGTATGGTGATCATTTGCTCGACAATCCTGTTGACCACTGTTTTGTATATGAAAATGGAACAATCACTTATACCCCTGTTTCCGAGGTTGATGTCAGCGGAATGAATTCCGGACTTGTTACTACCACCGGAAATTACGGTGATTTCCTTAAGTCAATAGATGATTTTTCCGTCGGAACAACTACCGTTCCGAAGCTCGACGACCTTAATGTCGTTCCCGATGACGCTACTCTTTCGATTCCCGTAAACCCCGATAAGGAAATATCTATTCCGGAGCAGGTTGGCGTATCTATTCCCGGTGTTGGTGATACAACCCTCGCTGAGCTTCAGGGCGATTTGAATCTGGATATTGACATTCCCTCTATCATTGTGGACAAATTCCCCTTTTGCATTCCTTTCGATTTCGTCCGATTTCTCGGAATCCTCTGCGCCGACCCCGTCGCGCCTGTCTTCCGAATCCCTATTTCCACCAATCCCGGAAACCTCGACGGTTGGGCAAGCAACCAAACTATCGGCGACTACATCAATCCCGATTCTCAGCCGCTTTTTGAAATCGATGAGGAAATAGTAATCGACTTGTCGCACATTCCGCTTGTGCAGCCTATTTGTTATACCTGCTTCATCGTTGGTTTTATTTTTCTGCTTTTGCATATAACTCCTAAAATGATTCAGCACTGATACTGATGGAGGTGTTTATATGTTGAAAAACTTTTGGAATGGTATTGTTGATATTGTGAACAATATTGTTTCCGCAGTTCTGGTTCTTCTGCCCGACAGCCCTTTCGCAAACATTGAGATTCCCGATGAGGTCACACAAATTCTTGGCTATGTTAATTATTTTGTTCCAATCGGCGCAATGCTCGCCATTGCTGCGGCTTGGCTCAGTGCAATCGGAATTTACTACCTCGTTCAAACTATTCTGCGTTGGGCAAAAACTATAAAATGAGGTGACGAAATGACTATAAACGAAATTTACGATTTATTTCTTCTGGAACAGCAGTTCCGCAATAATAGTATAGTCACTATTGACTGGTACAAGTGGCAGCTGGGCGATTTCTTCCGTTGGCTCTGCTCGGATAATCCCTCGGATTTATCGCTGCTCCATTTCAAGGAATACGGTGTTTATTTGCGTTCTCTTTCCAAGCGCGACGGCGACAAGCTCTCCGGAAGTTCGGTTAATGGCGCGCTCCGCGCGGTAAAGGCATTCTATAATTTCGCGATTGACTCGGAATTCCTTGAGGATTTTTCCCGACAACTTAAGCTTCCGAGGGTTCATAAAAAGGAACAGCTTATACTTGACGATGAGGAAATTCGCGATTTACTTTCGTGTTTTAATCCCAACAATCCCATCGACTTCCGCAACAAATGTTTTGTGGTGCTGATGTTGGATTGCGGACTTCGCCGCGGCGAAATTCCCCGCTTGAATATCGGTGATGTAAACCTAAAAAACAATACTCTTCTGGTTCGCGGAAAAGGTTCAAAACAACGGATTGTTCCAATCGGTGACAGCTGCTCAAAGCTCCTTTCGGACTATTTCCCCTTACCCGCTCAAACTCTTTACTCCTCGGATTTTCCGTTCTTCTGTGACCGCCTCGGAAATCGCTGCACGGATAATCTGATTAAACAGGTTTTCCAAGACCTTAAGGAGCGTTCCGGAATTGAACGTCTACATCCCCATCTTCTCCGCCATACATTCGCTACATACTACCTCGCCGATGGCGGCGACTTGGAAACGCTCCGCCTTATCCTCGGACACTCCAATATCCAGACAACGCAGATGTATTTACATCTTGCGTTTAATCTCAAGCTTTCGCGGTCGCATTTCCACTCTCATTTGGATTCCCTCATGGAAATTCGATTGTAGACACCTTTTTGATAAATCCCCAAATACACCGAAAGCGTATCGAACACGGCAAACCGCATTACAATACGCTTTCAAGTATCTGTCTAACCACTACAAAAAAGATTTTTCAACTCTTGAAAAAAGAAAACAAAAAT
>CAYZQU010000215.1:0-3806 GCA_964480645.1 uncultured Ruminococcus sp.
AATTATTATATAGAGTAAAAAAATATTCGGGGGTGTTATCTTGAGTAGTTCTTTTAAGTGGATGCCACTGGTGGGACTTAATCTCTCCTCAGCGAATCTCGCCGCCGCTGAAAAGCTTCGGAAATTTGGATTTGCGATAAACTGCGGTGAGTTCGGGTCTGAAAAATACACCAAGTCCGCGTTGTGTATTTATGATGTGCTGGCTGAAAAGGATAATCCAAATATCCTTATCGTTACCCAGACCGACGAGTTGTACAGTTGGTACAGAATGTTGGTGACTTGTCTTGGCGCGGATTTTAAAATCGTTACCAACGCGCCGAATTCCGTCATTTTTTTCAGTGAGTTCGGGGCTAGCTTGTATCTTATCTCTTCGGAGGCGCTGTTCTCGGAAAACGCGCTGAAGCATAAAATTCCCAAGCGGTTTTTGTGGAATCTTCTCATTATTGATGAGGAGCTGAATCCCAATGTTCCCGACTACGAGAAATATGAGAGAAACATTATCTGGAACGCCGAACGTCTGATGATTAACACACAATTCCCAATGCGCGTTCCCGAGGACAAACAGAAGTTAGTTTCGCTTGTGAAAAATGTTCTCGACAGCGGCGGGCAGGCAACCGCGCTTGAAGGTCTTGAGTTTGACCGTACTGTGTCGAGGTTGTCCGAAAACAGCGTTGTTATGCGTTATTTCGATTCCGATGTGTATTCGGATAATTTCAGCCGTCAGGTGGAATTCGTAAATTATGGATTCTCAGAGGACGTAATGGTACATCTCATGCGGCGTGTGGATTTGCGAACGGGTCTTCCGACATATAAATTCGGCGGAAACGTGTTTGAGCAATTCGACTGCGAGCATTTCGACAATGAACGAAAGCTCTATAATAAGCCGTTTTTCACGCGCTCGGATGTAGAGGATCTGCGGCTGTTCGACCGTAAGCTGGACAGCCTGCTTTTGCTGTGCGAACAAGTTTTGACCGACCCCACAGCGAGAATGATGATTTACTGCTGTGAGAAAAATACCGTGGATTATCTGCACAGGGCGCTTATTTGTATGTACAAGAGTGATGTGAACGTCACAAAGGGCGGAGTTTTTCCGCCGAGCGACAACATCACCGACAGCCTCATGCCGGAGGATAAAACTGCGGATTCGCGGATCATCATCGGTATGGACAATATCGGAACAGTCGGTGATGACCTTGACAGTATAACCTGTGTTGTAAATTATGAACTGCCGCTGTCGCCGGTACTGCTTGAGCGCCGTATGACGCGTCACATACCAACGAGTCGCGGAGAAAGTTTATTATATTCCGCGATGTGAACAAGACTATGGATAGCTGTGTGTTGGATAAGGTTCTGTATCTGCGGATTGCGGACGGATTCTGCGGGGATTTGCCAGCGCGGAATATTCTGTTGGATATTCCCGAAAAAGGAAGCTGTGTGAACGGGCTTGTCTCGGATCTGAAGTACATCAGAAATTATGCGAAGCAGGTGGACAATTGCCTTGACCTCATCAAAAAGGTGAAGTGCGAATACTCTGTCCCCGAAAGCAAATCCATAACCAACGCGAAGCAGCTTGCGGAATTCGCCGAGACCATGCTTGGAAGACTGTATACGCTGTTCGGTATTGACGAAAACTCCTCAGAGAGCGATATTACCGCCGCTGTTAACCAAGTGTCGGGACTGTGTGTAATAGAAAAAGGACGGCTGGTTAAGCTTTCCGACCGAGCAATTATGGCGGCAAGCTTCTCGGATGACGCATACTCGAATCTGCCGTTCGCGGCGGAGGCTGTGAGGGGTCTTGCTGAGGCAAAAAAGCTGATTGACGAGTATCACAAGGGCGAGGATTTCCATTTGAAAATTAAGAAGGAGATTTCCGAGCTTGGTTACTGCATTCAATACCCGGTGTTGTTCGGAATCTGGAAATACCGCGCCCGCGAGCAGGATTCCAACCGCTCGTTTAAGGAATATATCAAGATTTATAATGATGGAATGTAATGACAGTTGATAGTGTATGGTTGTTTAGCGAGTCGACATTTTATCCGTTATTTCAAGAAGGTTAATTGATGGTTCGTGGAACAACTGTCAACTGTACGTTATTCATTGTTAATTATTCTAGAGGGAGGCTCAGATTATGAGCGGAAGTTATGAAACGGTTGAAAAGTTGCTGGGTGACTTTTTTGAACGTAATACCTCAGGAGACAAGGACGGAATGAAAAATGTCCTCAACGAGATTCAGCAGAAGCTGGATTCGGGTGAGATTGACAGTATACCGTTTAAGGACTATTTCAACAATATGTATGCCGGCAGAGGCGCTATCAATATGACGGGAATCGCGCGCGATTACCCGCACGAGTCGATAATCCGCGAGTTGTTTCAGAACATTTTCGGGTGCGATTATGATTCACCGGATATCAAGGTTATGGTGGAGTTTCTGGACGAGGGTCAGGTGAAGCTTACCTATAACGAGACGGGATTTACGCTGGCGCAGGTATTCTATTATCTATCAGTCGGCAGAAATGACGGAGATAAACGCCGCGAGGGACGTTTCGGTCTCGGCGCAAAGAGCGTTTTCGCGAATGTAGATTGGTTTAAGATGCGCTCGAACGATTATTCTCTGCGCGTGGTAAACGATGAGGGAACGCTTAAGGTTCGCGAACTGGAGCTTAAGGGTCAGCATTTTCCACATACCGAAATCGTATTCGCTTTGCCCGAAAACGAACAGGCGGCGCTCCACGAGAATCTGGTATCCCTTACGTCAAAAAAGGGTTCGTACATCAATATGGTGGATTTATGCTTTGCGTTTATCCGTAAAAAGTATCTTAAATCCACTGATGATGAGGAGTGCCTGAACCGCACAATCAATCTTGCCGTAATCAATTTCGGCAAGGCGGAGGTTGTGTATAAAATTCAGCGGTATCAGCGCGATGATAACGATATTCCCAAGGTGCGTTTCTTTGAGAGCGGCAAGAGCGTGGCGGACTTTCTTCACGCGGAACACGATGGGTTTACGTATTTGATTCCGTACGCGATTTCGGGAGCAAAACGCGAGGCGGCAAAGGTGCTGATGAGCAAGTATAATTATTTCTCCACCTTTGAATTGACGGGATTTGTGCGCTCCAACAATCCGGATTTTGTGGACGAGAAGCTTTCTGCGTTTTTCGTGTCCGTACCGAATACTTACATCACCAATAATCGCTCCGGAATCAAGCACGATTCGTTGGAGGAGTGTTCTTCTAAAATCGAAAAGGGCATTCTTGCGGTCGCGGAAGATTATAAGCGGCTGTTTGTGCTGGAAATGGTACAGCTTCCCGATATGCCGGACAGATATACGTTGCGCCCGAAGCAGTATGTTTTTGAGTTCTTTTATAATTATGTTAACAACAGTAAAATTGTAAAGGGTTTGCGTGAGAAATTCGGGAACAGCGTGTCTGTGATTTTCCCGGATGGCGGTGAGCCTATGACGTTCCAGGAGATGCGGGAGAACGGGTTCTTTTCTGAAAAGTCGGGTCTTTCCAAGGAAGAACACGAGGACGGTTCCGCGGCTGAATCGCTGTACGCCGATATTGAGCAGATGAACCAATGGTACGGCAAGGATGATAACCACGTTCTTTGTGCTAGGTATAGATGGAATATTCCCGGAACAGACGAGGGCGGATGCGAGTTTTTGTATTCGTTTTATTACAACCAAAAACAGTATTTTATGGAGTCCAAAGGTAACGCTCGTGTCAAGGACTATGAGTTGGGAGCTTCCTTTAAGAGTATAATCAGCCTGAAATTGAATGACTGTATCGTAAACGGCTCGGTTGCCG
>CAYZQU010000216.1:0-3802 GCA_964480645.1 uncultured Ruminococcus sp.
GTGTTCCGCAATTGCCGCTCCGAGAGCCGCGATGCTTTTCTTTTTCTTGCTCACATAATCACCTCGTTTTTGGAAATGCCTTTTTAAGCGTTATACGCCCTTTTTAGAGCGTCGTTTTATAAAAACAGGGGAAACTTTACCCCGAAAGTCTGGCAGCCCTTAAAACGTATTTTTCGGCTCGTTTTTCCGGGATACAGCTTCGCCCTTGGGCGGAAATTTCTGTAGATATGCTCCGCCCTTTGCGTTCAACTAATGTTGAGCGTTCGCCTTGATGTTTTTCGCCGCGGCGGAGCTTATCACGCTTTGGCTGGCGGAGCGTCAAACTCCACGGAAAACACAACCTTGTGTTTTTCTCCGTAAATTGTAACGTCCGCCGTGGCGCGTTTTCCGCGCCGATTAAATCTGACTATGTTGTAATCAAAACTTTCAAGAAATCCGCTTGTGATATGCAGGACATTATCCAAAACATATCCGCGCGAGATTCCGATACAATCGCCGTCATTGCATAAACGGCGGATATAATCTTCTTCATCGGGCGGCAACGGGGACTCACTTACAAATCGTTTTGCACTGCCGCTATCCATCACGCTGTGCCATATCCGCGGCTGTAATCCGGGAATATCCACGAAAACATATCCCGTGAAGATGATTCGCTCGGCATATTGCCAATCGCCGCGCCGACGTTCCGCTTTTAATTGCCGTGGACAATACGCGGTGATATTTTTTCGCCGCAGCTCCTCGACAATTTGAAGCTCGCGTCCGCCCGGAGCGTACAATACATACAGCATTACTCCACGTCCTTCCGCTCGGAAATAAATTGTACCAGCTGTTTATACAGCTCGGGGTTTTCCCTTGCCATAGCGTCGAAAATTTCTTCCTTAAAGCTTTCAAACGCTACGTCCTTGAGATTTTTAACGCGCGTGTCGTTTTCGTTTTTATAGGCTACCGCGCGGATAAGTCCCGTGCATCGGTCAATCAGCTTCAGTGGGTCGGCATCTTTGAGCGCGTCATCGTCCAGCTCTCTGACCGCCGCCAGAACCTTGTGCGACACCAGTCGCGCAATTCCCTCGGTGGTGTCGAGCTGAGGATATTTTGCCATCTCCTCGGTCAGAGTCCGCATATTTTCCGATGCCAGCCGCAAGTCCTGCACGGTCGCGTTAAGCCCTTGCGCGTAGCGGCATACCGCCGATTCGGATAATGTCATATTCGCGGTATCGCGGACAAAATTGCACACGTCCCGGTAGGTGTAGTTTCCGAGTATCATTTCCTCAACAGCCGATTTTATATCCGCCGGGAGCGCGTCAATCTTACTGTGTTTTCGGTTGCTCATTTCGTCACCGCCTTATGCAGGGGTCATTGATTTTGCCGTTCAGGAACGCGATACCCTTCGCGGTGAGTTTTGCCTCGATTTTGCACATTTCCGCGTCTGCGAGGTCGGCTATTTCCGCGTGTCCCTCAACGGTTCGGAGCTTGATATATCCGCTCTCATTGAGATAATTAATGCAGTCGGATATTTCGGCTGCGCTCATTTCCGCGCCCAATCCGTACTCCAAATCGGTGATTTTAATGTATCTTTCACGCAAGGCGTTCACCGCTCGAAGTACCCGAGCATTATTATCCAAAAATTTTTCGCGCCGAATTCTTTCAAAATCCAATTTAATCACCTCTCTTCAGGCTGTCAATCTTTTCTTCAAGCCGCGACATGGTGCGGATAAAATCTGCATTTCTAACGGTATTCTCTTTCAAAAAATCTATGCTGATTTCAATTTTTTCGATAGATTTTTTCAGGTCGTTAAGCTCCGCCTTGCTTGCGTATTTTTCGTCCGCGTTTTCGACTTTTTCCTTAAGTTCGTGCAGTTCTTCCTTAGACGCGCGGCTGTCGAGCTTGTCGAAGCTGCGTTTAAGGAAAAACGTTATAATGCCAATTGCCGTGGTTAAAATCAAATTATAAATTACACTGAAATCCATAAAATCACCACCGGTTTTTTATTTTGCAATTTCATAATACCATAAAAAATAGTTTTTGTACAGCGTGAAATCGTGCGTGTAATTATGCGCGAAATTACGGCATAAAAAAGAGCCGCGCAATGCGGCTCAAATAATTTATTTTGTTGCGAGTTTTCGGACATCGGATACGGTAATTTCTAAATCTCTTGCAATCTGCTCATTGCTGTCGCCTTTTTGTTTTCGACGTCGGATATAATCGGCAAGCTCGGGGGTCGGTATAAGCGAGCGTGCCTTCGGTATCCATATCCTGTCCCCACCAAAAACGTCCATAAGCGCGCGGTAATTATCCATTCCAATGACATCTACCACTGCTTGCTGGTCTTCATTCAAGTGTGACAGCATCACCAAATCAGACATCGGCATTTTTCTCACCCCGTTTCTTTTTACGTTCTTCAAAGCGTATAATACGCTTCAGCATTTCGATTATCTGTGTGCCTTCCTCGCGCGTAACCTTGTAAAAAATATCTCCGTCTGCTTTAATATTTTTTCCCGTGACCTTGCAAATAAGCCCGCGTAAACGTTCCCGCACATCTATCTCCGATGGAGATACCTGTGCCAACTTATACGCCAATCGAAAGCAAAAGCTCTGCTGTGCGCCCGTAATCGGCTCGATTTCGGAGGGCTTTAGCGGACAAACATTATTCCGGTAATCTATGAGCCGCGCGATAATAAAATCTGCTTGCTTTTCCGTAAGCTCGGATATGTGATCCTTCAGTGACCATTGTTTTATCCAGAGATGCAAATTATCATCAGCTCCGAGTTCCCGGTCAAGCAGTCCGCACTGCGCTCCGAGCGCGTAAATCCTTTGTATTTGTTTTCCCGTCGCCATTTACGTCACCGCGATTTTTGTGGAGCTGTCCACCGACACACCGAGATTTATACTTCGGATTATAGCGTCCTTGTCCGCGCCTGACATTTCCGCGACACGGCAGAGCGTCTGCCAGACTACCGCTTCGGCGTACATATACGCGTAATCGCTTGCGTCCGCCTCGGGCAAACCGCCGATTTTCATCAGATTATCGCGGTCGGTCTCGAATTTCGCACCCTTGAGTTTTTTCGCGAGAGCAGCCTTTGCCTTTTCATCGCATGGGAGCTGTGCGATTACATCGGCGGGCGTTAATTTGACATAATCTCCGGTAAAGATTCCAATCAGCATACGCTCGATTTCTTTGTCACGGGGCTTAATCTCGCGCTTAATTTTTTCCTCGAAAATGTCCTTAAACACATCTTCTCCGAGCGAACCCTCGAGAAAATTCGGCGCGGTAATTTCCAGTGCCTGAGCCTCGGTGTACGTTACCGCCGCCTGACTCTCTTCGTCGGCGTATGTATGGGATTTGTACTTGGTGTCCGCAACATCCTCGTTACCAAGCTCAAGAAAGTATGCCTCAAGCTCCTTTTTGCGCTCGGTGAGCTTCGCGATTTGCGCCTTTATCGCGCTCAGCTCCTTCACCTTTTCGATGACCTCCGTCATTTCCCGCGCACCTCCTCACAGAGCCGTGCCACACAAATCGGACAAACGTAAACATCACCGAATTGCTTGACGTTCTCCGTGCCGCCGCAGAAGCGGCAGGTATCAATGTGCTTGGTGATAATCAGTTTCCCGTCCGCTGCCGTCAAATCGACTGCTGTTCCTGCGGCGAAGTCCAGATGCGCGGCGATGTCTTTCGGAATCGTTACCCCGCGTGATTTGGACAACTTCTTAAATTTCGTCATAAAAATCCTCCTTTATTAATTGCAGTGTTTCAAATCGCCCACTCTGCCTTATACGCGGACTTGTGACCGCCGTTGGTGGCAT
>CAYZQU010000217.1:0-3795 GCA_964480645.1 uncultured Ruminococcus sp.
GCTTACCGCAACGGTAATTCCCGAACGCGTGGAGTATTTATACCCCATCGCCTTTATTTTATCCAGAACCTGAGCGGTGGTCGCCGTACCGTGAATCTTCAGGCAACGGTCGATAATCTGCCCAAGCTGCTTTTTGCCCACCTTGAAACCGATTTCGTAGTCCAACTGATGGTCGGGGTCTGTACGATCCACATATCCCAGATCCTGTGGAATATGCTCATTGAAAATGATTCTTCCTGCGGTTGTGGGAACGATTCTTGTAATCTTACCATCGCCCAGATCCTTGGTAACACGCACCTTAATTGCCGCGTGAATGGTGATTACTCCGTCCTGATACGCCATGATCGCTTCATTCGCGTCACGGAACACCTTGCCCTCGCCCTTTTCGCCTGCCTTATCAATAGTCAGATAATACGAGCCGAGAACCATATCCTGTGTCGGAACGGTTACGGGCTTACCGTCGGAGGGCTTCAACAGGTTCTTCGCGGCAAGCATAAGCGTCTTGGCTTCTTCCTGAGCCTCCTTGGAAAGCGGCAGATGTACCGCCATCTGGTCGCCGTCGAAGTCCGCGTTGAATGCGGTACAGCAAAGCGGGTGAAGCTTTATCGCCCTTCCCTCAACCAATACCGGCGAGAACGCCTGAATACCGAGTCTGTGCAGTGTCGGCGCACGGTTTAAAAGCACGGGGTGATCCTTGATTACGTTTTCCAGCGAATCCCATACTCTGTCATCAGCGCGCTCCACAAGCTTTTTAGCCTGTTTGATGTTCTGCGAAACGCCGTTCTTTACAAGATCGCACAGCACGAACGGCTTAAACAGCTCCAATGCCATCTCCTTGGGAAGTCCGCACTGATCCATCTTAAGCTCCGGACCTACGACGATAACCGAACGTCCCGAGTAGTCTACGCGCTTACCGAGCAGGTTCTGACGGAAACGTCCCTGCTTACCTTTAAGCATATCCGACAGGGATTTCAGCGGTCTGTTATTTGAACCCACATAAGGTCTGCCGTGTCTGCCGTTGTCAATCAGCGCATCCACAGCCTCCTGAAGCATTCTTTTCTCGTTGCGGACAATCAAATCGGGAGCTTTCTTATCCAGCAGATCCTTAAGGCGGTTATTACGCATAATCACCTTGCGATAAAGCTCGTTAAGGTCAGAGGTCGCGTAGCGTCCGCCGTCAAGCTGAACCATCGGGCGGATATCCGGCGGAATTACGGGGATACAATCCAGAATCATCCATTCGGGGCGGTTTCCACTCGAACGAAACGCCTCGATAACGTCCAGACGGCGCAGCAGCTTGATTTGCTTTTGCCCTGCGGCGGTGGTTTCAATCTCGTTTTTCAGTTCTTCAGCAAGCTTATCCAAATCAATTTCGGTAAGCAGCTCTTTAATTGCCTCCGCGCCCATACCCGCGCGGAATGTGTCGATTCCCGCGAATTTAGACATATACTGACTATACTCGTCCTCTGTAAGGAGCTGTTTCTTCACCAACCCCGTCTTCTCACCGGGGTCAATCACGATATACTTTGTGAAGTACAGAACCTCCTCGAGCTTCTTCGGGGTGAGATCCAACACCTGTCCTATGCGCGACGGCGTACCCTTATAATACCAGATATGCGACACAGGCGCGGCAAGCTCGATATGACCCATTCGCTCACGGCGAACCTTGCTTCGTGTAACCTCTACTCCGCACTTCTCGCAGATTTTTCCCTTGAACCGAATCCGCTTATATTTTCCGCAGTTGCACTCCCAGTCCTTCTGCGGTCCGAAGATTCTCTCGCAGAACAGACCGAGCTTTTCGGGCTTCTGACTGCGGTAGTTAATGGTTTCCGCCCGCTGTACCTCTCCATGAGACCACGCTCTGATCTGTTCCGGAGAGGCAAGTCCGATTCTCATAGACTCGAAAACATTAAATCCCATATTTTACCCCTTATCTTAAATTTGCAAATCGCAAACCGTTCAAACAACGGGCATTTGCCCGTTGTTTGAACTAGCTGAACGCAAGTTCAATTCGCTTCGCTCATTTTCACTTGCGTTCGCTTTTGCAATTTGCCTGCGTCTGGATAACTCGATACAAATTATAGTGTGCCGAATTTGCACTTCACTACTAAACCTTGTTGCGAATTATAACAAGCAATTCGACTTGATTTCGCAATTGCGAACTAACGCCGACAATCAGAAGTCATCGTCTTCATCATTGAAATCATCGTCTTCCTCGCCCGGCTCAACATCACGCATAATCTCGTCGTCGTCCAGACCGTCGTCGAAATCGTCATCAACGTCGTCATATTCATCATCGAACATATCGTCGTCATCGGTCACGCCGCCCGCGTCCTCCGCGTCGCTTACCTCAAAGCCAGAACGTCCGAATTCATCATCGCTTGAACGGAAGTCCATACCTGTTTCGCGAGAACCATACGCGGAATTGTCTTCTTCATCAGGATCAACATTAAGGTCTACTTCCTGACCGTTGTCGTCCATAATGCGAATATCCAGACCCAATCCCTGAAGCTCGCTTATCATTACCTTAAACGATTCGGGAACACCCGGCTTCGGAACGTCCTTGCCATTGACAATCGCCTCATAAGTCTTCTGACGACCCATCAGATCATCGGACTTGACCGTCAGAATCTCCTGAAGCGTGTATGCCGCGCCGTATGCCTCCAACGCCCAAACCTCCATCTCGCCGAAACGCTGTCCGCCGAACTGAGCCTTACCGCCCAACGGCTGCTGTGTAACCAACGAATACGGACCTGTGGAACGCGCGTGGATCTTATCATCAACAAGGTGATGCAGCTTGAGATAATACATATATCCCACAGTTACAGGAGAGTCGAACTTCTCGCCCGTTCTTCCGTCTACAAGCTGTGTTTTACAATCGTCTGTCCACGGAAGCTTAGTGAAATCCAATCCCGCGGAATCCTTGCCCGCAAGCTCATCGCGCTTTTCACGCGCCTGCGCGTACAACGCGCGGATATCCTGTTCGTGTGCGCCGTCGAATACCGGCGTTGCGACCTTCCAACCCAACGCCCTCGCGACATATCCGAGATGAACCTCAAGCACCTGCCCGATATTCATACGCGAAGGTACGCCCAGCGGATTCAGAACTATATCCAGAGGTGTTCCGTCGGGCAGGAACGGCATATCCTCCTGTTTGAGAATACGCGAAACGACGCCCTTGTTTCCGTGACGTCCCGCCATTTTATCGCCGACGGAGATCTTGCGCTTCTGCGCGATGTAAACGCGTACCTTTTCGTTTACTCCGGGCGACAGATCGTCGCAGTTCTCGCGGTTGAATACCTTAACATCAACGACGATACCGCTCTCGCCGTGCGCAACGCGCAGAGAGTTGTCGCGCACCTCGCGCGCCTTTTCGCCGAAGATCGCGCGGAGCAGCTTCTCCTCCGCCGTAAGCTCGGTCTCGCCCTTGGGAGAAACCTTGCCGACCAGAATATCGCCCGAATGTACCTCCGCGCCTATTCTGATTATGCCGCGGTCGTCGAGGTCTTTAAGCACCTCGTCCGAGAGGTTCGGGATATCGCGGGTGATCTCCTCCGGACCGAGCTTGGTCTCACGGCATTCAAGCTCGTATTCCTCTATGTGGATAGACGTGTACACATCGTTGTAAACAAGCTTTTCGTTGATAAGCACCGCGTCCTCGTAGTTGTAGCCCTCCCAGGTCATAAAGCCTATGAGAGCGTTCTTTCCGAGCGCGATCTCGCCCATTTTGGTAGCGGGACCGTCCGCGATAACGTCGCCCTTTGCGACGCGCTCGCCCTTGCTGACGATCGGACG
>CAYZQU010000218.1:0-285 GCA_964480645.1 uncultured Ruminococcus sp.
TCGCTTGCCTTCGGAACATCGTCCTTTACGGAAATCCGCCACCGCGCCAGATTCATCTCACGCGCGTCCTCGGGAACGATCCCCGCAATTTTATCCGTATATGTCTGAACCAGAAATTTCTCCTCGCCATATAGGAAATACACTCGCTCCAGCTTACCAGAGCGCAAATCCGCGTTCAAACGAGATTCTGTGGACTTTCCCATTTTATGACATCTTTTCGTTGAGCTTAGTGCCGCCCAGAATATGGAAATGAATATGCTTGACTGACTGACAGCCGTCCTCTCC
>CAYZQU010000218.1:295-3746 GCA_964480645.1 uncultured Ruminococcus sp.
TTGTCACCACACGATAACCGTTGGTAAGTCCCGCCTTGGCTGCGATTTTGGGAATCGCGGCGAAAACCGCGCCCACCTCGGAATTGTTATTCTCGGTGATTTTATCCGCGCTTTCAATATGCGTCTTGGGAATCACGAGAATATGCACGGGCGCTTGCGGATTAATGTCCTTAAAAGCCAACACGTTTCCATCTTCATAAACCTTTTCACTCGGAATTTCTCCCGCGATAATCTTACAAAACAAACAATCCATATTTACTCCTTATCTAAATAGCAAATCCCAAAACGCGCAAATGAAATCCGCTCTGCGGATTTCATTTGTGCTCGCTGAGCGTCGCGGTTCACGCTGCGCGTGTACCGCGCCACTCGCGTTTTGGATTTGCACTGACCACCATAACGTTACCGTTAATTATAGCACTGTTGCTGAATCAGCTCAAATCAAAAGTTGAATAACCGTAATTTTCGATAGTACGGCACAATTCGCGAAAATTCTTCTCATTCTGGCCTTTGGAGAACACCCCGCGACCGTCAAACACCACCTTATCGTGATGATAAAACGACCAGAACTCAATATATGGCGGATCTGCCGTAATATCACGCCGACCGACGCACTTTTTGCTTTGGGGAAAATCACGCTTGTAAAGCTGAACGCACTCCGCAAAGCTTAACCAATGCCAATCCTTGAATTTGATTCCGTTTTCGTTTATGCTCGTAATATCATCGTAGCTGTATACCTTGATTTCAGCGGCGTGGAAATACCAATGCTTCGACTTAAAGTATTCCTCGGCTTCATCGGGGTGAGCCAGAAAATACTCCGCCTGTTCGTCGGTAATATCCTCACGCCAAGGCATTTGGTTCGCCATTCCCGTTTTGCCGTACGGATACGCGTGAAGGCAAAATTGCACGGGTCTGTCGGGTACGTTGTCCCATTTGACAAGCAGAAAATCGTTCCGCTCAAGCAGAATCTTTGCCCTGTGAGTGCTTTCAATCATCTGCTTCACACCCTCAAGTTCTTCCGTCATTGCGCTCCCCCTATTTAGATAGCAAATTCAAAACCGAGCAGATAAAATTGAACTTCGTTCAATTTCATCTGCTCTCGCCTGCCTGTTCCGTCTCACGCTTCGCGTGCGACGGAACAGGCGCGTTTTGAATTTGCACTAATCACCATAACGTTGCCGTGAATTATACTCGCCATCGGGGAGCGTGGTGCGCCACAAATCAACCGCCGATTGCTTTCTCCACGATGCCGTAAGCGGCGGCGATAGCATCTCCGAGCTTGGACGCATCGGGAACACCCGCCATAGCCTGGTCGGGCTTTCCGCCGCCCTTTCCGCCCGCAACGGCGGCTATTTCACGCACCAACGCTCCCGCGTTTGCACCCTTGGCAACCGCGCTCTTCGAGCACTTACAAAGGATATTCGACTTACCCTCCGCAGAACCTCCCAGCACCGCGATAAAGCACTCGTACTTATCCGCGAGACTGTCTCCAAGCTTACGAAGACCGTCAACGCCCGTATCGGCAAGCTCCGCCGCGATAACAGTAACACCGTTTATCTCGCGCTCTCCCAAATCCGAGAGCTTAGCGTTAGCCGCCGCCTGTTCGAGAGACGCAATCTTCTTATCGCGCTCACGAAGCTCGTTCATCACGCCCTCACAGCGATTCACAAGCTCCGCCGAATTGGGAACTTTCAGTGCCTCCGCCGCCTTGTTCATCGTGTTGAGAGTACTGTTCAACAGCTTGAGTACGCCCTCTCCCGTAACAGCCTCAATACGCCGAATGCCGCTCGCCACCGAGCTTTCCGAAACGATTTTGAACAGTCCGGCTTCAGAGGAATTCCGCAAATGCGTACCGCCGCAGAACTCGGTAGAAAAATCGCCCACGGAAACCACGCGCACCGTATCGCCGTATTTCTCGCCGAACAGTGCCATCGCGCCCTTTTTCTTGGCTTCCTCAATCGGCAGAACCTCCGTCACAACGGGCACGGCTTTCAGAATCTCCTCATTGACGCGCTTCTCAACACGCGCAATCTCGTCTGCGGTCATCGCGCTGAAGTGGCTGAAGTCGAATCTGCACCGTTCGGGGTCTACGTAAGAGCCGCTCTGGTGAACGTGTTCGCCCAGAACCTCTCTCAGTGCCGCCTGAAGAATATGACAGCAGGTATGATTCCGCTCGGTAGCCCGTCTGGAATCCGCGTCAACACGCGCCGTAACGGAATCTCCGACCGAGAATCCGCCCGATATTACCTTACCGGTGCTGAAGAACTGTCCGCCGCCAAGCTTCTGAGTGTCGCGGATTTCGATAACGTCCGCGCCCTTGAAAATCGTTCCATTATCGCCGACCTGACCGCCCATCTCCGCATAGAACGGAGTTTTGTCAATAATCACGCCGATTTCGTCACCCTCGCCGCACAGCTCCGCGCTTTCGCCGTCCTTGACGATAGCAAGGATTTTCGCCTCGGTTTCAAGCGAATCATATCCCGTAAATTCGGTTGAGAACTTATCCAGATCGGAATTTTTCGCGTTATCCCAACCGCCGCCGAGCTTCTTGTTTATGCGGGCGGTCTCCTTCTGTACCTTCATGCACTCCGCGAAGCCCGCTTCATCGGCTTCCAACCCTTGCTCGTGCAGTATCTCCTTTGTCAAATCCACAGGGAATCCGTAGGTATCGTGCAACTTGAACACGTCCTCCCCGGAGAGCGTCTTTCCTCCGGACTTTTTAAGCTCCTCAATCATCTCGCCGAGGATTTCCGTGCCCTTGTCGATGGTCTTAGCAAAACTCTCCTCCTCGGTCTGAATTACTTTCTTGATATAAGCGCGCTTCTCACCAAGCTCCGGATACGCGGAGATGTTCTCATCAATAACGGTATCACATACCTCATAAAGAAACGGCTTGTGGTAGCCGAGCAAACGCCCGTGACGCGCGGCACGGCGAAGCAGGCGGCGCAGAACATACCCGCGTCCCTCGTTGGAGGGTAAAATCCCATCACCCACCATAAACGTCGTGGAACGTATATGGTCGGTTATCACACGGATCGAAACGTCCTTTTTGTCGTCCTCGTGGTAATTTACACCGATAATCTCGCAGATTTTGCCCATAATGTTCTTAACGGTATCCACCTCGAACAGGTTGTCCACGTCCTGCATTACGCAAGCCAGACGCTCCAGACCCATTCCCGTGTCAATGTTGCAGGTTTTCAGACGCGTATAGTTGCCCTTGCCATCGTTATCAAACTGAGTAAATACGTTATTCCAAATTTCGATGATACGGTCGCAGTCCTCGGCTTGCTCGAAGTTCTCCAACGGACCGTATTTCTCGCCGCGGTCGAAATGGATTTCCGAACACGGGCCGCACGGACCGCTGCCGTGTTCCCAGAAATTGTCAGCCTTACCGAGCTTGATGATTCTGTCACGCGGAACGCCTATCTCGTTCGCCCAGATGTCGCCCGCCTCG
>CAYZQU010000219.1:0-3728 GCA_964480645.1 uncultured Ruminococcus sp.
TCGAAAAGAAAACCTATATGGATACGCTTCAGGTCGAGGATTCCGAGTACGGGCTGATACAGTTTTCACAGCGCGGCGTGTGCCTTTACAAATGCGGAAACGAACGGTATTGCCTGTGCGTGATCGTTCCCGAACACAAGGCGGTTCTGTTCGGCACGGCGGGAGGCAGATAACTTTCTCTTGCTTTTTTAGAAAAAGTGTGGTATACTATATAATAAGGGGGGCGGGCGAGATGGATTTTAAAACATCTGTTGTAACAGGCAGCGCACTCGGCGCGATGGTAAATGCGGTGCGCGATTTTGACAAGCGTGATTGTTTCGACAGCTTGATGAAATATCTAAAATCACAGTGCGGCAGCCGTATTTGTATTCTATACGGATTACGTCGAACGGGAAAAACCACAATGCTTCAACAAGCTATCGGCGAATTGCCATTGTCCGAATGTGCATACCTAAAGGCAAGAACCACGGACACTATGGCGGATATGAACACCGACTTAAAAGCGCTTTATAATGCGGGATTCCGATATGTGTTCATTGATGAGGTCACATTGCTTGAGGATTTTATCGGTTCGGCGGCACTATTCTCGGACGTTTTTGCGGCACAGGGAATGAAAATAACGCTGTCGGGAACGGATTCGCTCGGGTTTTGGCTGGCACAGCCCGACGAGCTTTATGACCGCGCGGCTATGATTCATACAACATATATACCCTATCACGAGCACAGCCGCTTGCTGAAAACCAACGACCTTGACGAGTATATACGCTATGGTGGCACACTTCGCGCGGGTGAAACGGATTTTGAGGACAGCGCACTTTTTGATGACAGCATAAGTTTCCGTGACGATGAATCAACACGCAGATACATCGACACGGCGATATGCAGAAATATTCAAAACAGCCTTGCGTATTACGATAACGGCGGACATTTCAGGCATTTGCAAAAACTGTATGAATCCGGAGAGTTAACGAATGCGATAAACCGCATTGTTGAAGATATTAACCATCGTTTCCTTGCCGATGTGCTAAACAAAGAATTTAAGTCTCATGATTTGGGCACGTCCGCCGCCAATCTTCGAAAAGCAAAGGAATTCGATAAGCGCACGGATATCCTTGACAAGATAGATATTTCCGAAGTTACAACGCGGCTTATGGAAATACTTGATATTCGCGGCAAAGAAGAACTGTCGATTGGCATTACAGACGTTCACACGGCAGAAATCAAAGAATATCTCAGGGCGCTTGACCTCATAATTGACTTGCCTTATGAAGGTACGACAGAGGGTGGCGAACAGGAGCTTCACACTTTGTTTACACAACCGGGTTTGCGTTTTTGTCAAGCGCAGGCACTTGTTTACTCGTTGACAAAAGACAAAATTTTTTCCTCGGCAAGCGAGCGCGAGAAAAACCTTGCCGCGCAAAGAATACTCGACGAGGTGCGCGGACGAATGACAGAGGACATTGTTTTGCTTGAAACATTGAGACAAATCGGAAAATATCGCAGAGTGTTTAAGTGGCAAACGGCTCGCAGCGAGTACGATATGGTGATATACAACAGTGAGGAACACAACTGCGAAATATTCGAAATCAAGCACAGCAAACAGGCTGTGCCCGAACAATATCGTCACCTGGTTAATGTTGAGGAGAACAAGCTTCTGGAGTCAAGGTTCGGTGAAATTATAAAACGGAGTGTTTTGTATAACGGCGAGGAACACACGGAAGAAAACGGCGTGGAATACAGAAATATCGGCGAATATTTAAAGTCGTTGCCGCAAATAGCGTTAGAAATTTCGCAGGGCAACTCGCTCGAACAAGGAATAAAATTTGGAATATAAATCGAATTAAGAGAAAAGACCGGCAGAAATGTCGGTCTTTTTTAATAGGTGGTGATAGAATGGCAGTATCTCCTGCAGTTATAAAAGCTATCGTTACGGCGGCTACGGATAAGCGCACATGGAAGGCGGTCGTTGTGCTGGTTGCGGCGATTTTAATGCCTATAATCATCGTCATTTTAATGATCGCCTCAATTTTTTCTGGAGTGGAATCCGCGAATAAAAATCTGCTGGATTACAGTTTTTTCAACGCGGAAATTTCCGCCGATTTTACCGACGAGCAGCGCGGCGCAATAGAAAATATGCGCGATTGGCTCAGCGAATTGGACGAAGAAATCTCCGAAAAAGAAAACGGCAGCTTTGATGAAAATCTCGTCAGAGCTGCGTTTTATTGTCTGAATTTCGGTGGAAATATTGACGAAGATTTCGACTACGACGCGTTTTGCGAATGCTTTGAGGACGAAGATATTAAGCAGCTCGAAACGGCTCTGCTAAATATTTCGGAAGAATTCCCGCAATACGAAATTACGGGGAATTTGCTCGTTTCAATCAAAAAAGTTTACGATTATTTGGAGGTGGAAAATGATGACGGCGGAAGTTGGATTTGACAACCAAAAATATGTCGGCGCGACAGCGGAGGACTGCAAGATGATTCATCTCGCGATTTCCAAGGGCAGCAAGCTGACGATTGACCGTGACGGATGGATTTATGACGACACGGGACGGTGGATTGCGGACGCTATGGAACGGAAAAATCGCGATATTGGAGGAATAAAATATGCTTGAAATAGCAATAGACGAACTCGGAATAGGCAAGCCTTTTGAAAATATTCTTCGGCTTTCGGAATGTTTTCATTGCCGAGCAAGCCATTCCGATATATTTTTCCAATGTCAAATATCGCAAGAACATTTCCTTTTTCGGCTTCGGCTTGGAATAGTTCGAATGCTTTCGAGACATCATGATTTTTATATAACTCGGTGCAAGCGGATTTATATTCCTCTGTCCACTTGATATATAACCCGCTTGACGATTGAACCTCACCAAAGTCGTTCTCATCACTATCTGAAAACATTTCCGAGGTAGGTTCCTGCGCTAAATTATTCATATCCAGCACCGCACGGATCACGGCATTTTTGATCGGCTTGAACACCTTGTTTTCTTCCAACGGACGAAACTTCTGCACCGCGCTTGTGTAGGTTTCGTATTTCTGCTGTTCGAGAGCGCACCATTCCTCGTACATCTTTTTCAGTACGTGGTTCTCGGCAAGCTGAGCGACGATTTGATCAACGGTTTTCTTAACGTTCGGCTGCAAATATCCGTAAACTTTTTTGCCCTTAGAGTTTCGTAACTGAGTTTGTAATTTCAAAACAAGCTGCTCGAGTTGCGGATCAGATTGATTATTATTTTGCAGCTCGGACAGCATATTTTTCATTACGCTTTCCGCTTCGTAGCGAAGCTGATCCCGCACGGCAGTCTGATTTTCATAGACCTGATACAGTTCATTATGAAATATATCGTTTGCAAACGCGCTCTTAATCTGCTTGATCCCGTTCTCGGTCAGAAATCCCTCTTTGATATCCGTCGAGTAGACAAGCAAGTGGATATGTGGGTGGTGCGCCGTGTTATGAAACGCCGCATACCATCGCAAATTTTCCAAACGGATATTCTGTGCTTTGGCAATATCATCGGTATGCCGCATGATCAGATTCCGCCAAGGATCACAGAGAACTTCTGTCTGCCGGCACTCTGGAGATTTCAGGAGATCTGCCAATAAAAATGAATTTATAGACAATGGGCTGAATACCCATACGCAATATAAATATTATATTGTCGCGTTCGGCGCAAACGGCGTCCGTTCGGAATCAAGCAACGCGATTCAGGCGGCTACCGATGTCG
>CAYZQU010000220.1:0-3680 GCA_964480645.1 uncultured Ruminococcus sp.
AGTCGAAAGGCTGTCTTTTTTATTTGACAAATAGCAAAAAATGTAGTATAATAATATCAGAGCGTATACTTAAGGAATGAAGCGAATCTTGCAGGAGGGAAATCAGCGTGAATTTTATCACAAAGCTGCTTAAGCGTATTTTCAATAGGACGACGGTGTGTATTATAGGGATTCTGATTCAGGTGGCATATCTTGTGTCGCTGTTCTGGTCGCTTGGTACAATGTATACCTATTCGTATTTGGTTTTTGAAATCGTGGGTATTCTGATTTCACTGTTGATTGTAAATTCTGATATGAACCCCAGCTATAAAATCGCGTGGATTGTCCCGATGTTGATTGTTCCCGTTTTCGGAGTTATGTTCTATATCTTCTTTGGAAACAATCATTCGGGAGACCGTTTGCGTAAGCGTATGAACAGCTTCAATGAGGAGGAGCATTTACTTCTGCACCAGAATGAAAGTTTTAATGAACTTCCCGAAAATGAAGGAGATATAAGACGTCAAGCCTCCTATCTATACAATTTCGGCGGGTATCCCGTTTACACCAATACCTCCACTACGTATTTTAAGGGCGGTTATGAGAAATTCGAAACAATGAAAATTGAGCTTGAAAAGGCTGAACGCTTTATCTTCCTTGAGTACTTCATCATTCAAGAGGGTATAATGTGGGACACAATCCTTGAGATTCTGGAGCGTAAGGCTAAAGAGGGAGATGATGTCCGAGTAGTGTATGACGACATCGGATGCCTGCTTACACTCCCCTATCGGTATTTTGAGAAGATGGAATCCAAAGGAATCAAATGCAAGGTGTTTAATCCATTCAAGCCAATATGGTCCGCCAAGATGAATAACCGCGACCACCGAAAAATTCTCGTAATTGACGGACACACGGCATTCAACGGCGGAATCAACCTTGCGGACGAATATATCAACGCATACGAAAAGCACGGTCACTGGAAGGACTCCGCCGTGATGATTAAAGGAGAGGGTGTATGGAGCTTTACAATGATGTTTTTAACAATGTGGAACTACTTAAGCAATTTCAAGCCCTCATCATACGATTACTATATGCCACGTCCCGAGGAAATTGCCAACATCAAGGGCAATGGCTTTGTGATTCCGTTTACGGACAGCCCACTGGACGATGAGCCGGTTGGCGAAAACGCATATCTTAACATCATTAACGCCGCAAGCAAATATCTTTATATCACCACACCTTATCTGATTCTTGATAACGAGGTATCCACGGCGCTAATTCTGGCGGCTAAAAGCGGAGTAGATGTGCGTATTATCACACCGCACATTGCGGACAAATGGTTTGTTCACGCTGTTACACGCGCGAATTATAAGCGCCTTACCAAATATGGCGTAAGGATTTATGAATACACTCCGGGATTCATTCACGCGAAAAATTTCGTATCGGATGATAAAGTAGCTGTTGTCGGTACGATTAACCTTGATTTCCGCAGTTTGTATCTCCATTTTGAATGCGCTACCTGGATGTATGGGACAAGCTGTATCCCCGATATTAAAGCCGATTATCTCGAAACCCTTGAAAAGTGTCAGGAGGTCACTTATGAGGATTGCTGTAAGGTGAACATTTTTACACGAATATTCAGAGCACTGTTAAGGTTGTTCGCGCCAATGATGTGAATGGTTTTACATTCCAAATCCCTCTCAAATCGAGAGGGATTTTGCATATTTACATAAACTCCGGCATAAGTATAAGTAGATTAAATGTTGGAGGTACAAAATGACAGAATATATGCCGGAAGGCTTTTTGTATGATACAGAGGAAAATTTAAGCTGTATCGGTTCAGTTCAGGCACTCACGGAAAGTATGCGGTCGCGGAAAATCCTTGAGGCGACTTGTATCATTTGTGACAGTCACCACAATTTAATTGTTGATTTGCCGTGTATGCGCGGAATTATTCCTCGTGAGGAAGGCGCGTTGGGTATCGTTGAGGGCAAAACTAAGGATATTGCCTTAATTTCACGTGTGAACAAGCCTGTGTGCTTTATTGTGACAGATATAGCCCGTGATGAAAACGGCATTTATGCTGTTCTCTCCCGCCGTGCCGCTCAGCAGATGTGTACGGACGAGTACATATCCTCACTTGTTCCCGGGGATATAATTCCCGCGCGGGTAACGCATATGGAACAGTTTGGCTGTTTTGTGGACATCGGCTGTGGAATTCCCTCACTTGTCCCTATTGATTTGATTTCCGTATCCAGAATTTCCCACCCGTCAAACAGATTTCACGTCGGTCAGGATATAAATGTCATTATTAAGTCATTTGACGGCGACAGGGTTTGCCTTTCGCACAAGGAACTTCTTGGGACTTGGGAACAGAACGCCGCAATGTTTGAGCAAGGTGAGACCGTTACGGGTATAGTGCGCTCTGTTGAGGATTACGGTATATTCGTGGAACTCGCGCCGAATCTCGCGGGACTTGCCGAACCCCGTGACAACGTCTTGGTAAATCACAGAGCAAGCGTTTACATCAAGGCGATAATCCCCGAAAAGATGAAAATAAAGCTCATCATTGTGAACACGTTCGATAACGATTATCACAACAACGAGCTTAACTATTTCATCAATTCCGGGCACATAGATTCATGGGTTTATTCGCCTGAAAGCTGCTTCAAGCGGGTTGAAACGACTTTCAGAGAGAACCTTTGATTTTCGCCCAGTATTCCCGCGCCGAGGCTTCAAGTTTGTTATCGCCAAAGTGATAGTATACCTTGTCCTTGAGATTGTCGGGAAGATATTGCTGTTTTACATAATGGTTCGGGTAATCGTGCGGATAGAGATAGTGCTGACCCTTTATTTCCGCGTCCTCGCCATCGCAGTGCTTATTTTGGAGATGTCGCGGAAAATCTCCAACAGCGCCATTGCGAACGTCTTCAAGTGCCGCGTCCATCGCTAAGTGGGCACTGTTGGACTTCGGCGAGGTCGCCAAAAGCACAATCGCGTCTCCAAGCGGAATCCGCGCCTCGGGAAGACCAAGCTGCATTGCGCTGTCTACGCACGCTTTTACAATCGGAATCGCCTGTGGATAAGCAAGCCCGATGTCTTCGGCGGCAATTACAAGCAGTCTTCGCGATAGTGAGATAATATCCCCCGCGTCAATCAGCCGCGCCGCGTAATGCAGCGCGGCATTTTCGTCCGAGCCGCGAATTGATTTCTGAAGTGCCGACAACAAATCGTAATGCTGGTCTCCATCACGGTCATATCGCATATTGCTGCGCTGGGTAAGCTCCCGCGCGATTTCGAGGTTCACATTGCCCTTTATTGACGACAACGCGCATAGTTCCACCGTGTTCAGGCACTTGCGCACATCGCCTCCGACTCCGTGACAAATGTAATTTACCGCCTCATCGGACACATTATATTTCACGCCTGTTTCCTTAGAAACCGCCTCGAATCCGCGCTGCACGGCTTTTTCCATCTCATCGGGCATTACTGGCTTAAACTCAAAAACCGTGCTGCGCGACAGAATTGCGTTGTACACATAAAAATACGGATTTTCGGTGGTGGAAGCAATCAATGTGATACTACCGTCCTCGATGTATTCGAGTAAGCTCTGCTGCTGTTTTTTATTGAGGTATTGAATCTCATCAAGATACAGCAGAATGCCGTTACAACCCAAAAACGTATCAATTTCCGAGACAATGCTT
>CAYZQU010000221.1:0-3670 GCA_964480645.1 uncultured Ruminococcus sp.
ATTTGATAATCCTTGGATTTTACTTCAAAAAAGCTTTTTAATCAGCGTTTCCTTATGAATACTTCACGGGTTTTCTCCAAACTCATCTCCATCTCTTTGCTCATTATTTCGAGTATCGGAGCAAGCTCGGGTGAATCCACCATTTCGAGTAAACTGTGTTCCACGGCATATCCCGACTGGAACAGAAACCGAAACAAACGCGGCTCCTCAATCGCGAAACGAATATAATTCAACCCCATACCAAGCATTACATCATCGTCCCGAATGTTCATCAGATATTCCGCATGAAACCGATCCAGCTTTGCGTAAACGGCGCGTTTAAGCTCCTCAACGGTCGCGAAACAGTACATCACGGGCTGTGTGGAGCAGCCCAGCCGCTCCGCAACGGAGCGTGCGTTGATATGCTCCCAGCCCGATTCCCGCGCAATCCCAAACGCGGCGTTCACTATCATTTCCTCCGTAATTTTTGTTTTTGGCGGCATATTTACTCCTTATCTTGAAAGCAAATCGAGAACCGTTCGCTCCGCTCACTATCCGAGTACTCACGACTCCGCTACGCTACGTCGTGAGTACTCGATTTCTCGATTTGCACTGCTCTCGGAAAAGTTCTCTTAAACTTACACGTAAAATTTGAGGACTTCCCGATACACTTCATATACAACAAGATATGGATTTTGTCAAGGGGTTTTTGAAAATTTTCACAAAAAACAGCGGCAGACCTGAATCCGCCGCAGTGTTATGTTATTTCTTTCCCATCTTCTCAAGCAGCTCCGCGAGGTTCTCCTCCGCGCAGTCAAAGCCTTGTTCGACAGCCAAACGAAGATACTTTTCCGATTCGTCATACTTTTCATTCCCAAAGAGCATAACTCCAAGATCGTTTTGCGCTGCGGCAACACCTTGATCAGCCGCAAGCCGTAAGTATTTCTCAGCTTCTTCCGCGTTGCCTTTCATATCCAGCAATGACCCAAGCTGATACTGCGAGTATTTATACCCCTGCTCCGACGCAAGACGGAAATACTTCTCGGCTTCATTATACTTTTCTTGTGAGGAAAGCACATATCCAAGCTGATACTGCGCGTCTTCATCCCCATGGTCTGCGGAAGTGCGGAAAAACTTCTCCGACTCCTTGAAATTGCCCACTTTTTTCAGCAGCAACCCCGCATTATATGACGCGTCATCATCGCCTTGCTTCGCGGCGAGCTTGAAGTATTTTATTGCCTCTTCATTTCTGTCATGCTTTGCAAGGAGCATTCCCAAGCTGTACTGCGCGTTGACAAGTCCGCTGTCCGCTGACATACGGTAATATTTCTCGGCTTCCTCATCATTTCCCTTATCGTCAAGCTTATCTGCGAGAATGTACTGCGCTTTCTCGTCACCGTTATCCGCCGCCATACGGTAATATTTTTCAGCCTCGTCGGGTTTTTTGAATTTTTCCAGATTAATGGCGAGATTGTACTGCGCCCTGACATATCCCCCGTCCGCCGCCATACGCAGATACTTTTCGCCCTCTTTTTTCTTTCCCGTCTTGATAAGCAGTCTGCCGAGGTCGCATTGTGCCTCGACAAGCCCCTGTTCCGCAGCCATACGGAAATACTTCTCCGCTTCATCAAGCCTGTCCATATCGCGCAGCATAAACCCGAGATTATACTGCGCCATTTTATCACCCTGTTCTGCTGCCATTTGGTAGTATTTCTCCGCCTTGTCGTACTTTTTATCATAATACATCGAAACGCCGTAATTAAACTGAGCGTTCACAAATCCTTGATCAGCAGCCATTTTACAGAACTTGTCCCCCTTGCTGCGATATTTGGAATTTGCCTGACGCAGCAGATTGGATAGATTATATTGCTGAATCGCATTTTCGTTTTTAACATCGATCAACATCTCATAAACGTGATTCTCCGTACTCTCGACTGTGGAATTATAATCAAGGTTTTTGAGCTTCATTACATCGGCAATAAACTTGTCCCACCCGTCTTTGTCTTTGAACAGGATACTCCTCAGTTCTTCCGCGTCCGCAGAATCTCCGAACGTATCGTCGGTCTGTTTCAGCATTTTAAGAAGTCTTTTTTTCGCGGTTTCATTGCCCTGCTCTGCAGACAGACGGTAGTATTTTTCGGCTTCCTCAAAATCGCCCTTTTCCTCAAGCATAATGGCTAGCTTGCATTGCGCCTTTTCGTGACCGTTATCCGCCGCCATACGGCAGAATTTTTCGGCTTCGTCAAGTCTTCCCGATTTTTTAAGCAATGATGCCAGATTATTCTGTGCGCCCGTGTCTCCGTTTTCGGCGGCAAGACGATAATATTTTTCTGCTTCTTCCATATTGCCCGACTGTTGCAGCAGATAAGCAAGGTCGAATTGTGCGTCTGTCACATCTTGCTCCGCTGCCATACGAAAACACTTTTCCGCCTCGGCGGTTTCATCTCTTCGCGCATATATCGAACCGAGATAATACGCGGCATTGCCGTCGTCCTGATCCATTGCCATACGGTAATACTTCTCCGCTTCGGGTTCGTTTCCGGCAATATCCATCGAAAGACCGTAATTGAACTGCGCCTCGCTCAGCCCCAGATCCGCCGCTTTCTTGTAATATGTATCGGCAAGCTTGCGATTCTCGGTTTCGCGCAACAGCGTTGCCAACTCAAACTGCGCTTCGGGGTCATCGTTCTCCGCGTCATCGCAAAGCTCACGCAAACCTCCGTCAATGCTCTCGAAATTCGGCTCGAAATCAAACTCATCCAAATCATCAAGTGCCAGAACGGCGTTAATAAACTTTTTCCACGTGGAATCGGTCTTAAATAATGGATTGCTCATAATTAACCTCCTGCTTTAAATTTGCAAATCGAGAACCACGCGGACTTACGTCCGCGTTCGCTAAGCAATGTAGAATGACCGCTTGTGGTCATTCTACATTGCTTGCGTTCTCAATTTGCCTGCGCTGTTCATACGTTTTAATTCATTATAGCACATCATAAATGAAAAGTCAAGTGCATTTTGGAGATTATATGATGAAGTTATTTATTTTTTTCGCTTGTCAACTGCTCCAGTTCACGCAGAGCATTAGGGTCGCCAAGCTCTGCTGCAAGACGGTAGTATTTCTCTGCTTCTTCAAAATTTCCCGCGTCCCCGAATAAAATAGCGAGGTTATCAGCCGCCGCGAAATCGCCTTGCTCGGCGGCGAGCTTGTAATATTTAATAGCTTCTTCGGTTTTGCCCTGCTCGTCAAGCAGATTAGCGAGGGAAAATTGCGCGTCCGGATCTCCCTGTTCTGCTGCCATTCGGAAGTAACCCTCGGCTTCACGATCTCTTCTTGTTCTTATGAGCATACACCCTAAACAATGCATTGCGTGTACAGAACCGTTCTCCGCCGCCATACGGTAGTATTTTTCCGCCTCGGCGTTCTTTCTGGAATTCTTGTACAGATTGCCCAGACTAAGCATTGCTTCGATATGCCCCTGTTCTGCTGCCATAAGGAAATACTTTTCCGCGTTCTTTGTCTTCCGCAGGCAGGAGAACACCTTGCCGATATTAAACTGGGCCTCGGAATCGCCGTTTTCCGCACCCCGCAGCATTTCTCGAACATAGTCATTGACATTTTCAAGGGTTGCCGAGCCGCTCTTGTCGATATTTACCAGCGTATTGATAAATTTCTACCACGCGGAATAGGTCT
>CAYZQU010000222.1:0-3670 GCA_964480645.1 uncultured Ruminococcus sp.
AGCGGGGGAGAGAAAACAAGATAATATGTCTACTTTTAATGAGATATTAGTATAAGTTATTTTTTATCCTTTTTTGAACTCGTACACCTCATAGATGGGTCTTACTGATTCCCCTTCCAAACAAAAATTGCCGCCACAACGGACGGCAATCTTTTTACATTGACTGATTTTCTTCCCTATCCTTGATAATCCTAGCGGAGATTTCATTAAATGCCTTAAGCACCTTGGGATTAAACAATCCACACTCGCCGTTATTTATCATTTCAATCGCCTTTTCGTTAGTGTAAGCGGGCTTATAAACCCGTGTGGAGGTCAGCGCATCGAAAACGTCCGCGACGGCGACAACCTGCGCCCAGATGGACACCTCATCTCCCGCCAGCCCGTCAGGATAACCACGACCGTCCCAACGCTCGTGATGATGGCGGCAGATGTCATAGCTGTAACGGTAAACCTCATGATCCATAATATCTGCAGGCATTTCCGCGAGAATGTCGCAACCCTTAACCGTGTGGATTTTCATAATCTCGAACTCGTCCGGACTCAAACGTCCGGGTTTTTTTAGGATATTATCCGGAATAGCAATTTTCCCCACATCATGCAGTATGGAAGCCGTTGAAATCTTCTCAATTCCAGCTTTATCAACATAATATTCCGGGAACATATCACTTACCTTCGTCATCAGGATTTGAGTGATGTGACGTATTCGTTTGACGTGTTCGCCGGACTCACAGTCTCGGAACTCAATTAATGTCGCGAGGGTTTCAACCATTTCCCCACCGAGTCGATTCATCTTCTCAACATTTTCCTCAACTATTCCCACAAGCTCGTTGCGGTGGCGGTAAAGTTCGATTATGTTGTTGATACGTGACTTTATAAAGCACATCTGGAAAGGCTTGGAAATGATGTCCACCGCGCCCATCGCATACGCGTTATTAAGCATTTCCACATCATCAGCCGCCGTAATAATAAACACGGGGATTCGGTAAATTTTACCCGAACGGTTCATCTCAGACAACACGCCCATTCCGTCCATCACGGGCATAATCAAATCCAGCATAACAGCGGTAATACTGCTATCGTTGTTAATTATTTCCAGAGCCTGCGCGCCGTTTTCAGCCTCAATTATGTTGTAATCGTCCTTAAACAACTCTGCCAACAGCGCGCGATTAATCTCAAGATCGTCAACAATCAGTATGCTATTGCCAAGACTCAAGAGAAGCTCTCCTTTCTACGAATACCTTTTTATACATTCAACAATTTTCTGCTGTAACTCCGCAGATTGCTCAATTAATTCCTTTGCCGCCGTATTGTTTCCCTCCCGGAACAGATTCAACGCCTCGGAGTAGCATTTATAAAGCGGAGTAATCGACAGATTTCCCATAACTCCTTTGAGGGTATGTGCGTTGGAAAACGCCGTTTCATAATCCCCGCTCTCAATAAACGGAATAACCTCGGCATCATCAACAACCTTGGGGAGCTTTTTAAGCATCTTCTCAAACAGTGCGGAATTGTTCATAAACCGTGTAGTCGCGTCCTCAATATCCACGCCCAATTCGGCTAATTCTTCAAAAAGTCCCATAACACTGCCCCCTTTACCAATCAAATCAGATATGGAATAATCGTCAACTCGTCATAATCGTCCGACAACCTGAACGCATTTTCGGGCAGCGGAGAATTCGGGTCACGAAGTACCTTTTCCGCGTCATTCTGCGGACAAGACAATACAACCTTGTGTCTGAACATTGACAAAAATCCCGATGACATCTGCGACACGCTCGATGTGGTAAAAATAAAGTGTACACCATTCCGCGAACCTTTAACCAACACGCTTTTCAGGTCTCCGATTTTATCTTCCGCGTGCATAGCGGCGAATATCAAATCTCCGCCCAACACGATTTCCACAGACGGCGAAACGCTTCCCTCCGATATTTCCGCAGCAATTTCGCTGATTCGTTCCACACCATGCTCACTCTCGAACACCTTAACACCATCGGGAATTCCAATGGAGCAAAGCTCTATGTAAATCGGATTACTGCGTGATGCTATAATTTCCACCGCAACTTCTTGCTCCATCAAAGAGCGCAATGCTGCCACAATGATTGCAAGTCCGACCTGATGTTCGCGGCGCGGCATAACCGCCAATACATTTTCACCAAAGTCCTCACACAGACGCACAGGATATTGTGACATAAAGCGACACGGCTCTCCAATGAACATCATAATCTCACCCTCGGTACGCTCCGCCAAAAGCTTCTCGCGAACCGAATGACGTTCCTCAAATTTCACAGCATCGCGCTTATCGCCAACAATCGAGTGCTTATCAACATACTCCGCCGGATTCTCGGTATATTCTGCGACCGCGCGATAACGCTTATCAAATTCGGGGAGCTTTCCGGTGAAGCGCACCAACGTCAAACCATCTGTACTGTTAATATCTGCCACAAACGCGCAGTTCTCGGGAATCCGTTTAAGTGATGCAATCTCATTTTCATACAGTCTTAAGCTTGCGAACAGCGTTTGAACACCATCGTCACAACCGTTGACTGCCGCGCCGGAATGGATTTTGTAACCCTCAAAGCACGCAGGGCGCGCGTCATTCACAGCAAAAGTTTCACCAATCAGCAAGAAGTGAATTCCATAATAGTCACACTTCTTAAACATATCCTTAGCCTTGTCAAGACAGCTTCTTCCAAAGAATTTCGGAGCGGTTTCCATATTCGCGAACATCTTCGGGAAATCGTTTACCACCACAATCATCTGCGGCAGATATACATCAGTCGGAACATCAGCAAACGTCTTCCACCGGTTCTCCGCAAGCATTTCCGCACGACGGCTCATCTCAGAATCCAGAGTATCAATCAAATCAAAAGTAGTTTCCGCAGAACCGTCATCAACAAGATACTTAATATGCGGCGCGGCATTCTCGGCATACCTCAACAGTTCCTCGCCGCCGCAGTCGAACATCCAAAACTCCACATCATCCGGGTGCAGATTACAAATTATCGTACTCAAAATAGAGTCAATCATCCTACGGCGTTCAGCGCACGGTTTTCCGCAAATGTATGTGATATTTCCACTGATGTCGAACGATACGGGGGCTTCGTTCACGTCCAGACCGAGCGGAATATTCGGCAACTTGCGTGTACACTTAGTAACAAATTCCATATTCGCGGAAATTTTGCGTTCCGACTCCTCGATTGATTCGGTCTTTGCCTCTGGTGCGGAATTCTCCACAGTCTCGGACGCGAGTTCTTCCACAGTCTCAGGCACGGATTCCTCCACAGTCTCGGACGCGGGTTCTTCCGCCATCTTGGGTGCGGAATCCTCCACAATCGGCTTGGAAGACGAAACTTCCTCAGAGGGAGGCAACGTTTCATGAATTTCCATTACTGGTGTGATAGTCACGTCCTTTTCTGCGGGCTTGGGCTGATTTGCAAACAAAATATGCGCGGGAATGTTATTCGAAGTAGGCTCTGAAACAGATCCGGAAACATAATCGGGAGCAGGGTATCTGGGCTTAAGAACAGGCTCTGGAGCGGGTTCTTCCACGGGTTCAGGTTCGTTCATATCCTCGAACATATCAGAAACAGGCTCTGGAGCGGGTTCTTCCACAGATTCAGGTTCGTTCATATCCTCGAACATATCAGAAACAGGCTCTGGAGCGGGTTCT
>CAYZQU010000223.1:0-3668 GCA_964480645.1 uncultured Ruminococcus sp.
AGAAAACCTACGGCAAAGAGGGCGCGGAGATTATCGTGGACAACTGCCAATGCACCTTGTTCGGAGCGTTCGCTCCCAACTCCAAGACCGCCGAGGCAATGTCCCAAAACCTCGGCAAGCAGACCGTTCTCAGTGGATCGGTGTCGCGCTCGGCGGGAAAGGACGGTGCGTCGCGATCATTACAGATGATAGAACGACCGCTGATGACCGTTGACGAACTGAAATCTATGCCGAAAGGTCACTTCATCGTCATGAAAACGGGAGCGTTTTCCGCGCAGCGGATAATGCGGTCACCCGATGAAAACTCGGTTAAAGCTGTTCTTCAAATGGGGTATTCAGTTTGAAAATGCCTACTCCATTGAAGAAAAATCCGAGCGCAAGGTACAGTACGCTGACAGCCGTGAGGTTGAGGCGGCGGTGCTGGAGAAATACCCGCCGAAAAAGCAAGTCATTTACCCGCCGAAGCCTGTGCCGATGGAATTTATTGACGACTTTGAAGATATAAGTGAGAAATCCATACCCAAAAAGCATTCGCCGAAAACGCGAAAAATCAATAAAAATGTATGACTATTACAGCTTCAATGTAACACTGAGTGTGAAAAATCCGTCTTCGATTAAGGTGTGAACAGTTCCATCATATTTCTTCACCGTATGCTGTATATTGGACAATCCAAATCCGTGTGACAGCTTGTCGGATTTCGAGGTTTTAGGAAAAACATCTTTTGCATATCCCTCAAGCGCAGTGGGATTTTTAATGATAAGCACCAAAACCTCCTGTTGATAATTACCATACACCGAAATAGTTTTACTTCCGGATAAATCGCGACAGGCTTCAGTTGCATTTTTCAGAGCGTTCGAGAGGATTATGCAAAGATCGGTGCTGTCAACATTCTGCGGAATATAGCCCTTAAAGCTGATTGTAATGTTGTTCGACGCGGAATTTTCCTGTGTTTCGGTAAGAATCGCGTCGGATATGAAATTTCCGGTTCGGAAAAGAAACTCTCCGGAAGGCATAATACCCGAAATTTTCTTCAGGTACGCCGTTGCTTCATCGAATTTCCGCGCGGACATCAATGATTCCAGGCAACGAACGTGATTGTTGAAATCATGTCGGAAGCTTCGGATTTCCGAGTTGATTTTTTCCCGCTTTTCGTAATGAAGTAATTGCGAATTTATCTGCTCCTTGAGAATATTATTTAATCGGACATAGTATTTCTGATACAGCACATTAACTGTCAGCGAAATTATCAAAACCGTAACACATATTATAAGAAGCAGGGATAACACCTTAACTGTGCGAATCTGCAGCTCGATTTTGGTCGTGCTGTAACACAAAACCTCGATTAAACCGTCTTCAAGGAACAGAGCAATAAATATAAATATGCATATATGTACGGGAATATCGGAAACAGCCTCGTTTATTATTTTATTCCGGTATTCCGACTTTCTTTTGAGAATAATCGACGGAATCAGCATACAAGCGGGAACGGCAATCATTGGAATGAAACCGATATACGGATTTGTTTCGACAAGGGCGGTTGGAAATAACGCTGTAATAGCAGCGTTTAAAGTCAAATATGTGAATTGTATTATCATAGCGATTGTAATTTCTTTCAAGCGAAGTGATTTTAACGCTATGAGAGTCAACAAACAGAGTCTTGGAAAATCAAAAATTAGCATCAAAAATGTGGAGCTCTCCCCCAGATTGTAAAAAAACAACTCGAATATAAAGCCTGTAATCGTTGCTGCAAATATAGTCACAGCAAGTCGAATTTTGGAACATCGCTTTTCGGTTATAACAGATAGAAACAGTATCTGCACGCACACGACCATTGTATTCGCTGCGGCGGATACCGCTGATGATAATATATTCATTAAATCCTCCCCATATTATATTTCAGAACATATTCCTGAAACGAAGTCTTAAAGGCGGGCAGATAATTTCTGCTGATAAATGCTTGTTCGCCGTTATCCATAGTGACGCAGTGATTGTCAAATGTTTTGACGTGCCGAAAAGAAACTATATAGGCTTTGTGACAGCGAAAGAAAATATCTTTGGGCAGTTGTTTCTCTATTTCCTTTATATTTTTTGCGATTTTAAGAACCTTATCGGATGTATGTAACAGGGAATGCTTGTCCGCAGCCTCGCAGAATATGATTTCCGAAGCCCTTATTATTTCCTCGCCGTCCCTGCTTTTTAAGACGATGTAATTGTCGTTTTCGGTTTGCTTTCTAAAATCGTCAAGTGATTTGAAGAGCTTGTCCTTATTAATGGGCTTTACCAGAAATCTGTATGTGCCTACCTCAAAGGTATCTATCGCAATATCGGGATAAGAGCTGACAAAAATTATTGTACAGCCGTCATTCTTCTCCCTTATCTTCCTTGCGGTTTCTATTCCGTTAAGCTCATCCATTTGATAATCCATAAAAATGATGTCAAATTTATTCCGAGCTTGCAGAAGCTCAGTCCCGCTTGAAAAGACAGTCACATAGCAGTCGGTGCGTCTGGCACTGTAATACTCGTCAAGCTGCTTTCGCAATTCATCAGACCAGAATTTCTCGTCGTCACATAATGCAATATTCATTATTTTACCTCCACTCTGTTTCCTTAAATGCCGTCCCTATTATATCATATTTTTAGTTCCCAATCAATGTCAATTTGAATTGAGTGTTCCCTTCTGTAAGGATATAACGTTTTCTATAATTATACCATATTCGGAAGAATTTTTCAAGATATTTACCTCTTCTCGGCTAAATACTACCTGTTCTCCGCTTTATATTGAAAATATTTTTTGTATGTGTTATTCTTAAAACATCAAATAGGAAGGGGGTGAAAATATGGGCTTTTGGCATCATTTTTGCTATTGGCTTTTTGGAATGTGAGCAAAATGTCTTTTTTGGAGCATCAGCACGTCGAGTTTGAAAATGTTTTATCCTACAAAACAAGAACAGATTCCGGAAAACTGGAATCACTGCTTGAATTTATCAAGCAAAATGCAGACGCACTTGATTTGGAGGTAACCGGAAACATCATCTTCACCATTTCGGACATATACGAATCTACAAACAAGTGCATTCTTGACCTTGAGGTACTCATTCCGGTAAACAAAGCATTTGAAAGCAGCGAACGGTATGTTTACAAGCCTAAATTCAGGCTTGTAAATGCCGTATCGGCTCGTTGCGGAAACAGCTTCGGCGAGTTGATAAAAGCAAATGACTCCGTAATGCAATATTTGGATGATAACCATTTAAAGGCAATAAGCAACGTTTACTATGTCACGGATTTCGACCAAGATCGTTCATTTACGGAGGCGTATACCGCTATTGTCAGTATCGATGACAATATGGTGTAGAAATTTAATCGGACAATGCCCGCATCTCTGCGGGCACCTTTTTTGATATAATTCACGGATATCCATTCATTTATCTGAAAATATGATGAACAAAAGACGCTTAAATTTACCTCTTCTCCGCTAAATGCTACCTGTTCTCCGTTTTGTATTGAAAAATTTGAAATATTATGTCATAATGATTGTAAAAAGGTGTGAGGGAATATTTACTTGAGAATATTTCAATTGTAATTTTTACCAAAAACAATTTCGTGCCCAAAAACCCCCTTTTGTCCGAAATATGTTGATTTTTGGGGGAAATTGTGGTAAAGTGACAAA
>CAYZQU010000224.1:0-3661 GCA_964480645.1 uncultured Ruminococcus sp.
CATTATGTCATAGCATATACGATTTCCAAAGATGAATTATTTAATGCGGAGTTGATTCTGTTTGACTCACATTTTGATGCGATTGAAATAACTTCCCTTAAAAGTTTACTCGCTCCCGATTATGGAAAATTGACTGATACCTCTGTCGTCACCTCTATTTCCAAGGAGAAATCCGCTCGTAACCTTGTTGCGTTGAAACATGGAATTAAACTCAACCTTGTAGAGATGGATAAGGATGAGTAAAAAATAGTTTAGGAGACAGTCAAGATGAACGGCAAACGGTTTTATGGCGATCGTATGAAAAGCGCCAGATTGTTCCGCGGGATCACTTTAACCGAACTTTCGCTGCGAACGAATATCAGCAAGCAGTCATTGTCATTATACGAAAACGGAGAAAACTACCCAGATAGCGAAAAAGGACAAATGATAGCTTTGGCACTTAATTTTCCGTATGATTTCTTTTTGTATCACGATCACAATAAGATATCAACGGATGTAACGTATTTTCGTTCGCTTACTAGCACCACCAAAATGAGCCGCACTTCTCAAAGCATAAAGCTAGAATTCGTGGCTCGAATATACGAAGTGCTCTTAAATTATATTGATTTTCCGGGTTTGGATCTTCCCGATGTGATTTTTGATCCGAATTCTGATGATTCCGTCATAGGCGAAAACATCAAAGAATTTGATCAAATCGAGCAAATTGCCAACTCTATTCGCAAACACTGGGATTTAGGCGTGGAGCCTATTGATGATTTGCAGTATGAATTGGAGAAACATGGCATTATAGTAACAGGCTTTAATACAGATGATGATAAAATAGATGCATTTAGTCAGAGAACTTCTTTGAATAACGAAAACGTTTACTTTGTTTGCGTTGATCAAGGAAAAGACTCCGAGGGGCGAATTAGATTCGACATGGCGCATGAACTTGGACATATTATGTTGCATCCATGGAGCGAAAGCCTAGAGTTAATATCAAAGGACGAGTTTAAGGCGCGTGAACGGCAAGCGAATATGTTTGCAAGCGCTTTTTTATTGCCAAAAGAAAGTTTTGGAAATGATGTTAAAGCGTATGCGACTGATTTAAATCATTACATTTGGCTGAAGAAAAAATGGAAATCATCCATTCAATCAATGATATATCGAAGCCATCAGATCGGAGTCCTCACCTTAAATCAATATCAATATCTAATGAGGCAGGTTTCAAAAAAGGGTTGGAGAACGAGAGAGCCTTACGATGAGGCATTTCCTCTTAATGAAAACATTTTTCAGGGTGCATTAGATTTGCTATTTGAACAAGGAGTTTTTTCTCCCTCAAGCATTATGCTTATCTTTAAGAACCATGGCATAGCTTTGTTTCCGAAGGAAATTGAAAAGCTGCTCTGTTTGAGAGAGGGTACATTATCTCAACAGGATAATCATCAATCAAATTTTATTCATTTAAAGCCGAGATGACGCATATTTAAACATATTAATTGTATAGCGAGGGCAACTTTTTGTTGCCTTCGCTTTTTGTATATAATCGCATCATACTCAATGAAGCAAGCAATCAAGCTCCGTAATGATATTAAGAAATTCTGTATCCGGGATCTCTTTATCCTTCCACAGCCTCATAGCCCTGATAACCTTATCCCGCCACTCGAAATATTCCTCCGCCGTCAAGTCCTTGTCGGTGGTCTCTACAAGCGAACGATCCTCGCATCGGCACATACGCATATAGTTACGTCTGAGGGCAAGGTCATATTGCTTTAATATTTTGTTCGACTTGATATCATAGTTCCTGTATACGGTCGGCGCGATCTCCTTGCAGGTCTTGCCGCTTTCCGGATCAACGCGATTGCAGAACCGCGTCAGCTTTTTTGTTTTCGGAATGAAAAAGTTGTAGCAGTAGTTACATTTGCTGAAAGTGGGGTCATATTGCATCATATTCATAAAGAGAAATTGAACATAGTTCTCAATATCCGTGAATCGATACGCATGGGTATATGGAAAGCTGTAATTGTTCTCGTCCGGCAGCTTGAAAAAATCCTTGCCCGGTTTTCTCGAACTGATGATCTCTTCAACCGCCATTGATGTAAACGGTTCGCTTACCGCATGAAAAAAGTCGAATCGTTCCTCGGCAGAACCGCCTGCGCTCTCGCAATAGATGTCCGCCAGCTCCCAAATCTTTTGATGTGTGGATATTATAGAATTCAAGATTTCTCCTACCGAACCGGAATATTCGTCCTGCCAGCCTTCCGACGATAGGTCAAATGCTTTGACCCATTTGCGGTTTGTAAGAATTTTTATAAGCACAGTGACCGGATTGTTGTCAAGAGTTTCAATCTCTTTAAAAATCCTGTCACCCTTAAAATCCTTGGCGTTTTTTATGATGCCGGAGATCTTCGCAAAGTCGAAATCAAGAAATTCAATCAGCAGTTCCCCGGCGCTGTTCGTTCCAAGATCTATTGCTTGGCATAAGTATACGCCGAATACCGAAAATTTTTCTCCGCTTGGGAAAAGATAAAGACCATCCTTAATATCCACAGAACCACCCCAATATATTGTATCACAATTAAACCAAATTGTCAATGTGTGAAATGGAACTTTTCTAAAAATGAGAAGTTGCATTTCACATTTACAATTTCGATCAGCTATGTTAAAATAATCTTACTTGATAAAATAAAGGGGGATTGCTTATTGAACGAACTCAAAACAGTAAACTGCGAACAACTGATGACCACGCCGCTGAAACCAATCGAGTTCTGTATTGACGGAATGATCTCAACAGGATTATTCATTCTAGCGGGAGCGCCAAAGGTCGGGAAGTCATGGCTGGCACTCGACATGGCTCTCAGTATCACGAAAGGAGAACGGGTACTCGGGCGGGATACTAAATGCGGAACGGCACTCTATCTTTGCTTAGAGGACAGCTACACTCGAATACAAAACCGTTTGTTTGAACTGACGAGCGAGCCAAGTGAAAATCTGCACTTCGCGATCATGGCGGGAACGCTCGGCGGAGTTCTTGAAAAGCAGATCGAGAATTTCAAATCACAGCATGATGACTTGAAAATAATCATAATCGATACCTTGCAGAAAATTCGTTCGGGTGATGAAACAAGTTACGCTTCAGATTACAAGGAGTTATCCGTCTTGAAGAATCTCGCGGACAGGCTGCGTATCGCGGTTTTGTTAGTTCATCACACACGAAAATGTCGCGACAACGATCCGTTCAATATGATCTCCGGAACGACAGGAATCAGCGGCTGCGTAGACGGCAGCATGGTGATGATCGAAAAGCAGCGCGGCGGCGGAGAAGTGATTCTGCATTGTGTGGGACGCGACATCGAAAATCTGGAACTGCACTTGAAACGCAGCGGAGCGCGGTGGATAGCGGAAGAAAAAATAATACCGAAACCGAAAGATACTTTTTCCTTCATGATACACGACTTCATGCTGGAGAAAAAATATTTCAAAGGCTCGGCAACATCGCTTGTTAGTGAATTGAAAATGCAATTCGATGCTGAAATTCCGTCAAACAAAATCACTCAAAATTTAGTTCAGCACGGAATAGAACTAAAATGTTTCGGAGTGACATTTGAGATAAAACGCTCGTGCGGTCAGCGGTTTATAATTCTGAAATATGACCGCGAAAGTGACAGCAGTGACGGCAGAG
>CAYZQU010000225.1:0-3645 GCA_964480645.1 uncultured Ruminococcus sp.
CTCTTCAATTTCATCGGGAGGCGCAAGGTTACTTACAAGCGCACCCTGCCAAAGTGCGCCTATAAGTCCTTTGTGGTTAATGTTGTTGTGACATTTTACCGCTGTTCCGCCTGCTGCCTGCCATTCCTCAAGGTTTTTGTTGTAATCGTCCCAGAGAATATCACTTTCAGATACACCGCCCGGAATATATTCTATCTTAGGTACGCCCGTTTGGGTGAAAATTCTGTGCTCCCTGTCTATGTCAGGACAGTATTTATCAATCCATTGGTGCTTTTCGTCACGGCAGTATGGAGGCTCACCGTCAATTGCCGCGGAGAGAATAAACACCTCGCAGTCGTTGTCCGCCGCAGCAATGCTGTTTATTGCTTCGACCGCTTCTTCAAATGGCTTTAATCCAAGAAAAAAGCCTTTCTCAAACATACGCTCGAGGTATTGCACCTCGTCGTGGAATCGCGCAAGCGTTCCGTCCATATCAACAAATAATCGTGTCATAACAATTTTCCTTTCATCTTCACATTGCCTGTTTCAACTCTTCCATAGTTTCAAATTTCCGTCCGCACATTTCCGGAAGATTTGCCCGTACCAGAGCTTCGGCGAACGGAGGAGGGACAGCGTTTCCGCAGCGAGCTATCTGTGCACTTCGTGAATACCGTTTCCCATTAACGTCAAAGTCGATGATATAATCCTCCGGGAAACCTTGCGCACGATACAGCTCTCGAGGCTCCAGCATTCTCATTCCGATATCGGAGATAAAATACTGTTCACCGTTTATTTCCAGCAGCAGAATTTCATTATCCGAAAGACTATAATCGCAATATAAGTTCAGAAGTTCACGAATTTCAATCCAATGTCCGAGATTTTTATCACCTGAATATTTTTCAATTACTGTCTTGATTTCCGCAAGATGTCCGGGAGATGTACATAATGTCGGAACAGGCTCATCAAGCGGCTTGCAATCCTGATTCTTTCGCAAAATGCATAGATGGCTTTCAATCAGCGCGTTTCGTTCCTTAGTCGTAATCGTGTGCAGCGGAGCGTTTGCCGCTGAATAGTGGTCGCCTTTATAATATTTTATAAGGTGCGCAGAAGTCAGAGCATATCGATTTGACATATCCACTGTCATGACGGGTTTGTCCAGAGACTGTCCGCGAACCTCCGAACTGCTTTGTTCGCTGTGATACTGAATGAGTGATGGCGTAACAAGCGCGTTGTGGTCTATCGCTGTAACTGTTCCCAGTGGTTCGTCTATCCTTGAGCCGACAATCCCACCGTAATATTTCATTATAAACGGCTTTTTCGACTTGATTGTGAATTTGTCCAGACCCCTTGCAATACGTCTTAGCGTGTTTTCCGCAAGAGGTTTTTCTCTTTCAAAAATTGACTTGCAGGGGATAGACCAGTCTATACACTCAGCGGCGGTACGATAAGGAAGAAGTCCTTTTCCCGTTCCGTGCGTCGGATTTGGAAATACAATTGGTCTGCCGTCACATCTCGCAATTAAAAAGAAACGTTTGCGAATGGTCGGAGCACCGTAATCGCAGGCTTTAAGCTCCCGCCAATCAATATCATATCCGTGCTGCCTCAGCTGATAAACAAAGCTGCGAAATGTTTCTCCTGTGTATCGTTTATCGGGCTTACCGTCCTTTCCGAGCCTCCCCCAAGTCACAAATTCGGGAACATTCTCCAAAATTATCACGCGTGGGCGAACGGTCTCCGCCCATCTTAAGGCTATCCACGCAAGCCCGCGGACGTTCTTGCTTACGGGCTTGCCGCCCTTTGCGCGGGAAAAGTGCTTGCAGTCGGGGGATAGCCACATCAGTCCCACAGGCTGCCCCTTGCATATTTCCGCCGGATTTGCGTCCCATACGCTTTCACAGTAGTGCTTTGTGTGCGGATGGTTTGCACAGTGCATTGTTATCGCGTCGGGGTCGTGATTTATCGCTATATCAACGGGTCTTCCGGTCGCCAGTTCGATACCCGTTGAAGCTCCGCCGCCTCCCGCAAAGTTGTCAACGATTAACTCCATTTCGATGTCCTCCATATTTTAATTTCACCATTATGAGCCTACGTTTCTGTCGGAATTAATGGGGTCGTACTGCTCAAATTGGAATGAAATCCGGTAATCCACAGACGAGGGTTAATTGTTCCGGATTTCTCCGTGTCATAATCGCCATTCGCGAAAGACAAGCTGATTCTCAGACGCGGAACACTGCTGTTTGAGTAGCCTATGATGTGATTACGGAATTGCAGCTCGGCAATATCGCGCCCCTCATCTTCCTCGGTTACGTTCAGGGTATCAAGAGAATCTATCTCGGCAAACAATGTGACTGTATCACCCGGAACAATACCGCAGATTGAAGTAAACGGAAATCCGCTGTCACGCTCAAAAAACTCTGTATTTATTGAATAGGCAATTGTTACGGAGTTATTTTCCGTGTCGACATCGTGTACTATCGCGCCGTTGAATCCGCAGCCGTTGCCCTGAAGCGCAAAAATAGGCGTTGTAGTTCCTGTTGGACGGATTGATAATGTCATTCCTTCCTCGGGATTTCCGGTCTCGTCCGAAATTTCGCCGTATTCCGTAAGCACCTTGCTCCACTCGTTATAAGAGTTTAATTCAAAAAGACCATCAAAACACGTAAACAACTCGGTTTGGTTATCGTTCACCACTGCCCATTGGTCCATTGGAATCGTGGCTTTAGTGAGAATCGATTCAATTGCGCTTTGTATTTCATCAATATAGGGCTTGAATTCATCGCCAAGGTCAAATATCCCGAGCCACGTTTTTTCCGACGCCGGCTGAAGTGTTATCGTGAGCTTGCTGTCTGTTTTTGTAACGGATACTCCCGCGTTACCGTCCGAGACGGATTCCTTCAGCAGGGATTTAAGATTTCTCTTCTCAAAAAACACATCAAGGTCGATTAAATTTTCCGAATCCCCGATTCCCCAACCCAATGTGCCGTTCCACGCGTCTTCAAAATATTTTTCAGCTTCATCGGGCGATTCGGGAATTCCTCCAATCGCCTGAGCAATCTGATCGTTTATTTCATCCGCGTTCTCGGAATCCGATTCGGTCAGAATTGTTTCCCGTGTCTGATAAGCGTTATACATTGCCAAAAAACGCGGTATATATAATCCGCCGCCGCCATAGCATTTGTATTCCACCGTTTTGGTTTTGCCGTCCGGAGTTTTAACATTAAGCGTCTGTTTTATGTATTGACCGTTATCATCGCTGCCCCTGCTGTAAACATATTCGCAGCGCGTCATTTGCTCCATTGCCCGCGCGTAAAGAAATGATTTTACATTGTCTTTATAATTCGGCATTTTGGAAATACCCGTATCGCCTTTGAACATGGTATCTGAGATTTCCGCAAACGAAATATTTGTGCCGTCATATGTCGACAGATATTCCGAAAGCTCCGTTTCATTGGTTAGAGAACGGAGCTTATCGGCGTATTTTATCATTTCTTTTTCAGCAATCTCGATTTCGCTGCTATCGTATACCGCGAATCCATTACGGGAGTTCTTTTCTATCATCGCCTTGGAAAGATTTATAGAAAAGTCCGGCATAAAGTTATAAATCTCAGACTTTATTTCGCCTGTGATTGTTGTTTCCGAAATGCTGATTACATCACTCAGGCTTTT
>CAYZQU010000226.1:0-3633 GCA_964480645.1 uncultured Ruminococcus sp.
ATTTACGGTCGAATATGATGTCCCCGTGAGCTGCACCTTGCCGCTGCCTTTAAGGTATATCGTGCCGAGGGTATCAAACACCAGCTCGCCGCCTCCCGCGGGAATCTCGACAACATTGTCCGCTCCCGCCTCGATATTGGGATATGGGCTTGCGTAAATCTCACTGCCGCCTAAATTCTTGACCGCTGTGTTTTGTCCGCCCAAGCCCGTTACCTCGACCTCCGTGCCTGTCAGATTTACTGTTTTAATCATTGCTGTTCCTCCTCTTCTGTTGCTTCTGCCGTAAACGGTATCGTAAAGCTGCCGCCATCGCCGTTTGAAAATGTAACGCCGTCCGGCGAAAACAAAATTTTATAACGATAACCCGATGTTCTCGATAACGGCATTAAAGATATAGCTGCCTGATTAGTCCCCACATCTGCATCTGTACGAATCGAAATTACTTCCCTCATATTGGTAGCGGGCATATCGGTTTTGGAATCTCCAAATATAATTTGACCGGGGTGAGTAATTAATACAGACTCATTTATTTTAATCTCCGCTCGTCGATATCTATGCGTGTTGACACTATTAATTCTAATCTGACCATACTTTGTTCCCGCGTCATAATCATAGTCTGCTTGTACCGAAAGTTGTCCGCATAAGTTTCCGTAATTGTCTGTATCTCCCTTATAAAAGTATAAATATGGGTTTCCGCCATCGTGTACAATCACTGACGCGTTGCCTTTAACAATACGGTCGGAATGTCCGTTCCCGGCGGCGGAAGCCTTTTCCGCCTGCGATTTTGCGGGCAGGTAATACAGTTCTTCGGCGGATTTAGCGGTATCGGACGCAAGCATGGCAACTGCCGTTTCGCCGCCCTCAGCATAGACAATAGGGCATTGTCCGGCATTGGTTATTTCGTGATGTCCGCGGTATCGCCAGACATTATGCGTAATAAATCCGATGAGGTCATTATTTTTGTTTGTCCCATGGATTATACCGCCTTGCAGGCGAATTGTATCTCCCGCATCGAGTGCGGGATCGTTGATAATCTCGGTCTTAAACGCGTAAAAGTATGTGGTGCGAACCTGAGTTAATATCGCGCCAAGAATATCCCAGAGCGACAATGACGAATTTACGACAAGCGGATTTTTTTCCAGCTCGACGGTTATATTGGCATCGCCTTCAAGTCCGCCGACGGTGCGCGTTACCAGCTTATTGTTACGGTCGGGCATTGACAATCCCACGACATGTATCCGGTCATCGGCAAACCTCGTTTTATATCGCTCCCGACCTTTGATATTCCGTACCGCTATGATTGTTCCAATCGTGTGTTCCTCATTAAAGTATTTCCATGTGGATTTTATAGGCACAAACTCCAGATAACCCTGCCTGTCGATATGCGCAAAACAGCCCATAAGCTGCGCTATCCACATAACGCCATCACGTGCGGTCTCAATCTGAGGACTGTCAAAATCAAGCGGTATATTGTTGTTTGGTAGCTCCGAAAGGTCTTGTTCAAAGCCGCAGTTGCTGTGCGCCGCAAGAAATTGTACCGCCTGTTCCGCCGTTTGGTTTTTGAGCTGCTGCCTGTGAGTGTCAGAAAGCGCGTACATCAGCGACATCATCGAATCATATCCCACGATACTGATTTTGTTACCGATACGGCTTAATTTGCTGGCATCAACCCAAAACCGTCCCATTGGCACTTCTTCAAATTCTCCGTTTTCAAGTTTTAGTGATACATATATCGCAAAAGATGCTCCCGTGTATCGGTGCAGGCTGATGTTATCATCAATAACCGTTAAGGACGCTTTTGCCGCAATCGCAGCACCTATATCTATTTTGTCACTGTTTGCGCTCCCGGCAATTGCCTGTGACGCGATTTCCACATCATTCAGAATTGTGTGGTCATCAAAATCCGCCTGCGAGCCGTCCTTAAAATCAAAATGCACCAGAATCTTAAACTCGCGGTCGGGCTTTGAGACAGCCTTTAAGTATTCGCTGCTGACATCGTACATTTTATCCCCTCCTAGTACTCTATGATGTTTACGTCAAGCCGCCAGCGGTTGTCTTCTTCGTTTGGACATTTTATCATCTCCCAATTTTTATCCCCGGCATACGCGGTTATGGTACGATAGCTGCCGCAAAAAAACGTGACCTCAAAACTTGCGGAGTCAAGTGCCTCCATAATCGCGGTAAATTCCTCAAGCGTCAGTCCGTCAAACTTGACCATGATTTTGTTTTTGTTGCGTCGGCGTACATCGCGGATCGTGTAGCCGTCCTCGGTTGTTCCCGCGCCATCGCCGTCAACATCGATTATTTGCCCTTTAATGGATGCGATTCTTTTCGGAAAAGCCATTTCGTTAATCTTCAGAACATCCATGTCTACCTCCCGTTGGTTATATTTAAGTCGTTGCCTGACCATGTTGCCGTCAGATTGCCCGTAGCCGGACCTTTGTATTTTTCTTCATTGTCTGCAATGATTGTTAATACGAGGTCATCAGTGGACTTGTTTGTCGGATAATATTCCGGGCTTGTGTACGGAGAATACTTGAACATCTCCGGGTTTATGCTCGTTTTAGTCGGCTCGTATTGGGATTTGTCCCAAATCGAAGAATAGTCGTGCTGTGAACCGAATATTTCCTCGGTTTTCTTATTCATATTCGCGATATACTCTTCCGATTTCCATCTTCCTTCGGTATATTCTGCAAGCCACTTATCCGCTTCGGTGGTATCCAACTCGACCTCAATATTGATTGGATCAAAATTAGTATGCTCTATCCATTCGGTTAGAACACGCATGTACTCTTCAGGACGATCCTTAAATTCTTCCAGCTTGGGGAGTAAATCGTCCACCTCAAGCCCTTTGGTGTTTCTCAGAATGTATTCAACCGAATCGTAGAATTCTTCAAGCGAACCCCCGGTGTCGCCAATCGCTTCATTCAGACTACTCCATTCTCCTATAAAATCCACTCCGAATTGTCTGCGTATTGTGTCCATTGTATATCTTCCCACAGCTCTATAATCTCCCGCTGTCTTTTGATTAAGAAGACTCCACAAAGCCGATTCGGAATGGTCACCTGTGGGATTGTTAATGAAGGCATTAAAATATGCCTGCATTAGCTTTTTATCTTTATCCGGCAACGATGCGTTCGCGTCTGACACACTTTTAAACGTGCTGCTTCCCCAAGCAGTCCAAACCTCTCGCTGATTCCGCAATGATTCAAGTTCCATTTTCTTGCGGTCTTCCTTGATTTTCTTTATGCTATCTTCTTTGAAGGCTTCTATTTCTGCATCGGATTTGCCAAGTTTTTGCATGCCCGCCACTCCAGCCATTATTTGTTCGTAGCCTGCTTGCTCTATTTCGTCTTGTGCCTTCTTGTCCTGCTCCTGCGCCTCCTTGATTTTCTCAGCGAGCTCTTCATAGCTATCGGCGGTATACTCGCCATTTTTCAAGCGTTCCCAAGTAGCCTTGCTTTTTATATCGCTTTGTTGTGCGGTTAATTCCGCGAGCTTTTTATAAAGCGACTCAAGATTCTCAATTTCGGCTTGGGTAAGGTCGCGATTTTCTTTAATCGCCGCGTCGGTGATTTTGTGGATTTCATCGGCATAGGATTGGATTTTGTTAGATACCTCTCCACCTAAATT
>CAYZQU010000227.1:0-3617 GCA_964480645.1 uncultured Ruminococcus sp.
GTATCTTGTAGCCCAATCCACGGTAATCGGCGTATCCCTCATCTGAGTTTTCCGTTACAAAAAGCGTGATTAGTGGTTCTGTGTACCGTGCGGATTTCCTTAACCGAATACAATCCACGATACAAAAGGATATGTACGCGACAAGCAAAACCGCTCCGACTATGATTAAAGTCCTCTTTAACGTTTTGCTTTTCATTTGGACGCTCCTTTATGCGTAAACCGAGTAAAGCGCGCCGCTTGTATACGCGTAATTTGAGGTTCTATCGGAATTATATCCCATAGCCTTCGCGCTGCTTACAAGGGAGTTCACCTGATTCGCCTTTTCGGTGACTTTATCGAGAAATCCTCCGCCGCCGAAAGAGTACTTCGCATCCTTTTCGGTGATGTTCTTAATAGCGTCCGTGATTGAAAGTCTGCCGTTTTCGTCCACTGAAATCCCCGAACGGTTTAACATGTGCTTGTACGCGCGTGCCGTGCTTTGGAGAGTAGTTCCCTTTTGTTGAACCGAGGTTTTATCGGACTTTTCCATCTCGTCCATAAACGAGTTGTACTTGTTCACGAAATCCTTCGCGGTATCGGTAAAATCAGTCGCGGAGAACGAATTCTCCTCCGAACCAAGCCCGTGTATGTAAGATTTAACAGCGGTCGCCGCCTCTTTAACAGCGTTTGTCATCTCCTTAAGAGTTCCCGAATTATCCGTCTTTTCGGTGGAATCGGTCTTATTGGTATTTGTCACTTTCTTGGTGAACAGTCCCGAACCGCCCGAAAGAGTATTGATCTGGCGGGATTTCTGGATTACCTTGTCGGAGAACCCGTTTGTACCGAACGTTGTTTTGATGTCCGAAGCCTTAACCTTGGACAAGTCGTCATTCAATGTGAGCTTGTTATCCGCGCCCACGGAAATTCCCGCGCGCTTGAGAGAGCTTGTATAAACCTTTCCCGTGTTCACCATCAGCACGCCCTTTTGCAGAACGTTCTGATTATCGGAATTGCCCACCTTGTCAATCATTGTATTATAGCTGTCCACAAAGCTTTGCGCTTGCGCCTTGTACGCGTCTGTATCAACCGTTCCGCCATACTTCAAATCATTGGCAAATGACTTGATGCTCTCAGCCGCTCCGCCTGCGTCGGCAGAAGCGGACTTTATCGACTGCGCAGAGGCAACATTGTTCTCGCTTTCCGAGTCGTCAATTCCGTAAATGCTCTTGTAAAGCTCGCTGAACTTCTCGCGGTAGATGTCGCTCTTGTTCTTGAGCGCATTGCTTTTCAGCAAATCAGAGAGCGATTGTGTGGAGTTTGAAAACTTTCCGTAATTGCTGAATTTGCCCGCGAGGTACTGCCCTTGGAGCTTATCCAAAGACGAACCATATCTGGTCTGAACCTGCGCCATATTAAACTGTAATCTTGCCGTACGTCCAACTGTCATAGTAATCACTCCTTATTTTAATTTGAAATTCCGAAACCGAGCGGACTACGTCCGCTCTAGCCGAGTAAAATTGCCTACGCTTCGCTACGGCAATTTTACTCGCTTTTCGGAATTTCCCGTGTTATCGCTTAATTGATTTAATCTGCCCCGTATTTTTCACGGTACTCTTTCATTTTGGATACATATTCCGCGCCGGGAATCACACCGTCCTCAAGAGCCTTTATAATATCATCGATATTGACGATTGAGTACACCTTCACCCCGAACTCGTCATAAACCTCCTGAACCGCGGACTTGTCGGACTCTAGCCCCTTTTCCGCACGGTCAACAGTGATAATCATACCCTCAATATTGATTTTCGCCGCGCCTTGAAGCTTTGGCAGAACCTCACGCAGAGCCTTTCCGCTTGTCATTACGTCCTCGATGATTACGACCTTTTCGCCGTCCTCAAGGGTCTTACCGACGAACATTCCGCCCTCGCCGTGATCTTTGACCTCCTTGCGGTCGAAGCAGTAATTGCAATCCATATTATACTTATTGTATAACGCGGTACAAGCCGCCACCGACAGCGGAATCCCTTTATACGCCGGTCCGAACAGCGTATCGGGCTTTAATCCGTGTTCGTTTATACACTCCGCGTAATATTCGCCGAGACGCGCCAACTGCGCGCCCGTCTTGTAGTTTCCGCAGTTGATGAAATACGGAGCGATTCTTCCGCTTTTCAGCGTAAACTCGCCAAATTTCAGCACACCGCTGTCCACCATAAACTTAATAAAGTTTTCTTTGTATGTCATAGACATTCCCCCTAATTATTATTGCGACTGCACTTTTCCGCGTCAATCGCGAGTACCACCATCAACGAGAGCAGAGCATCCTGAGGATTCACCACATTAATTATATACGTATCGGTGAGATGTAGAAGCTCCTTTGAAATGCAAGCCACCGTATGCCCGCCGTTGTCGATAATAGAATAATTCCATCCAAGAAAATCCCCGTCGACATTCCAGCCGTTGCAGTCGATATTATAGCGGTTTGCAAACAAAGCGATTTTCTTTTCGATTCGACCCACGCAATTCCCGCCGAGATAAAGCTCGAACTTGGGCATAAACGTAAAAATCCGCTCTTTGACCATTCCGACCTCAGCTCCGATGTTATTGAAGATTTTCAGACAATGCCCCCACGAGAGCTGTCCTTTGACGACATAGACCGTGTTCCCCGATTCATCGTAAATATCGTAGCTGTCGAACCACGAAAAGAGACGCTGCTTAAACAACAGTTTCATATTTTGAAAGCAAATTGCGAACCATCGATATTGCCTTCGGCAATATCGATTAGCCGAGTGCCGCCAACTCCGCTTCGCTGCGTAGGCGTCACTCGCTTTCGCAATTTGCACTCACCTCCCCAAATTGCCGTTCAATCATACCTTACATTGGCAAATCATTGTAACGGATACATCTATACATCTTAATTATAACATACTTTGCTGGAAAATGCAAGGGGTTTTTGTGCTATTTTTTGGTGAAAAATCCCCGCTTCGCTTGAATCGGGGGTTTTTATTATTCTTCTATGGGTTCTTGCGTTTGGCTTACGATATCCAGATGAACCGCGAGATTGACCTTGCGGAGATTCTCGACCTTTTCCGCTCCACCAAGACTTAACAGCGGCTCATACCCGAAGCATTCCTCATACGCGGGAACACCTAGCGTTTTCACCGCGTCCTCATAAGGCTCCCACGACAATAATGTGTGACGAAATTCAGCGGGTAACATCCGCCGCATTGTCAGCGAAAACATTTTGCCGATTACATCCCACTTTTCATGTCGAACATCAATATAACAAAAATAACCCCTGCTTGTAAAAAAGATTATATCTGCCATAGCCGTCACCATAACGACGATTGGATCGGTATCATATCCCTCGTCTCCGTATATCTCCCAAAAAATATCCACATAGTCATCGGGATTCACCAGCTTGTAGTATCCGTCCTGAGTGGTGCAGAATCCGTACTCTCTCCATAGGGAAATGATGTCGTCCGAAACTCTGCCTTGGTATTTATTGATAATCTCCTCCGGAACATCGCTGTGTTTTATGCTGTTCTCAAAAAGTTTAGCCGCATTTTCGTCCATAATTAAGTCCTCCGCAACTTTATGCGGGGGGGGGGGGGCGGGGGCCCCCCCCCCCCGCCCCAGCC
>CAYZQU010000228.1:0-3608 GCA_964480645.1 uncultured Ruminococcus sp.
AGGTGTGCTTTTTCTCCGAAACGGTTGACCCGGCGGATGCGGAATTGCAAACCGCTCCGCAAGTCGGGCAGAATTTTGCCTCATCGGGAATTATGCTGTTACATTTTGTACAAATCATCTTTTATTCCTTTCTCAGATACAGCTAACGTCGGAAAATGCATAATTGCAAAATAAAGTTAGCTTAATTTATTATAAGTCAAAAAAACGATTTTGTCAATATGCTAGTTGTATAAATTTAACAAGAAGTTTTTGTTCACTTTGTGCAAAATCAATAAGATTTTGCGTTTGCAGCGGCTCTGAATACTGCCGCCATGACAAGCAGAACAGTAATTCCGACGCCGATTACCGTGATATAATCTATGCTGAATACGGCGGGACAGACAGAGATTACCGATGTTACCGTAATCACGATAAACAGCGCATTACGCGCTTCTTTGGCTTTGTTGTTTACAAAAATCATCACAAGGGAAAATACCGTCGCTGTTACCGTCAGGATTGCGGTGATAAACGGTGCGAAATTCGCATAACCAAACGGAACAAGGCTGAAATATGAGAATAGCTCCAACTTAGTTGTGTTCGGACCGGGAGCGAATTTCAAGACGGCTCCGTAAGGAAGAACCTCAAGCACGATAGCCGCCGCGAGCGCGCAAAGCGAAATCGTCTCCGCCGCGAATTTTGAGAGCTTGAACCGTTTTTGGGATTTTTTTGTCACAATCATTACAATACCTCCTGTAAGCATTAAAATCCCGACGATGAAAGCCGCCGTTATCCACTTTCCCAAACTGTATATCGGTGAAAGCGTCAGAAACGCTCCGAACACTATCATAAGGATTCCGAACATTTTGCGCCTCATTGATTTGATATACATTACCGTACCCAATACAGCGTTGTCGGATTGTTCGCTCTGCCGTTCGGGAGTGAATCGTTCACCGTTCATAAGCTCTGTAATGGACACGTCAAGCTCTTTGGAGAGAATTTCCAGAATTGCTATATCGGGTAATCCTCTGCCACACTCCCATTTAGACACAGCTTTGTCTGTGACTCCGATTCTGCTCGCAAGCTCTTTTTGGGTAAGTTTGCGTTCGTTTCTCAAAGCGGCGATAAACTCGCCCGTTCTTTTGGAGTCCATAGGCTCATCTCCCTTCGCCTTTATTATAACATAAAATTCGCCGAAATGTCAATCTACGCTTCGTAGAGTATGGAATCAAGCCGTTTTCGGGCATAAAAATCCCCCGATAAAAATCGGGGGATTTTTAATTATCAGCCGTTGCCCTCAGAGAGTACGTAAATGTCCACATAATGAACTCCCCAGCGGCAGGAATCTTCATAACTGCCCATAAACAGGTCAATCGTGGTTCTGCCGTCCATCAGTCCCAGACCGGTATCGGCGGCGATTGCGTAGCCGTAAACCGTGCCATCCGGAGAAACAATGTAAAGCTCGCTTCCATACGGAATGACATTGGGATTAACAGCTACCGTGCCAACTACCGCATAGCGTCCACTGGCGGTTCTGGCACCGGCACGCGCGCTGTACGCAGTGGATTTGCCCGATATTACGCGTGTGTAGTTTTCGGGTACTCCGTTTACAAGTTTCAGCTTGGTAGGGTCTTCCATTTTAGCATACGGAACATTGATTGCCGTCCCGCGCTCAACAACCTCGGTTACGGGTTGTTTTGAAATCGTTTCGGAGAGCTGTTGCGTAGTGGAGAGCTTTCCATCAATATAAGTTTCTTTGACTGTGACTGTGTGTTTTCCGTTTTCGCCCTTGGTGATAACCGTTTCATCGCCGATTTTGCGGTTGGAGTTGTCAATGTATTCCGTATCGTAAGGAATTTCGCTCTCCTCGGTTTTGGTTACATATTTAACGCGCGTGACGGTGATTTCCATACCCGCCTTTACTCTGTCCTCGCGGTCGCAGTTCAGGCGGTCGTCTTCGCCGAGTGTGATTCCTGCGTTTTCAAGAGCCTCAACAACCGTTCCGTCTGTTGCGGGCAGGGTTTTCGTTTCTCCGTCCGCGGTAACGATGATGTCGAACGCGCGGTGGATAATGATGTGTTCGGAGTTGTTTTCGTCTTTGGTACAGCTTACACGGTCGTTGATTCCCAATTCGTAATCCTCGGAACGAAGTATCGCGTAGATATCGGTTTCGTTGGTTTTAAGTTCGCGTGTAATGCCGTTATCGGTTACGTATACCGTGTTCTTGAAGTACAGCAAACCTGTAAGGGTCGCCATCATCATTAAAGCCGCCGCGAATATTCCAAGCTTTACGATTCTGCCCTTTAAGAGCATTCGGTTCATTTTAAGATTCACTATCTGTGGTTTCATAACGCCTCCATCAATTAATCAACTGCACATTGCCAATTGATTTTGCCATCTTCCATTTTCTTTTTGTAATAATTTTGTTTCTGTATAATCCCTTTTGCTTGGGATTAATGCTATTATAACGCATTTTTTTGTAAATGTCAAACATAGCGAGAGTGTGGAATTTGTGCATTTTTCACAAAAATGATTTGTAACCTTTTTGTAACCTTTTAATTTTTGGAACGAAAAATGGAATATCCTGTAAATAACGTGTAATTTTGTGGTAAATTTGACTAAATATCCGCATATTTATGTTTTTGTTGTATTTGCACAATAATTATCAACAATTATTCAAATTTATTATTGAATATTTCTGATAAAAGAAAAGCGGCTCTCCCATAATAATAGGAGAGCCGCCTTTCTTTTATCGGTAAAGCCGCCGATTTAGTCTACAATGTAATCCTTGATTTCGTCAAGGAAATCGCCGCAGTCGTCGCTGTGGATTCTAAGTTCGAGTTCCTTGGACAAATCAAGGCTGAAGATACCCATAATCGACTTTGCGTCGATTGCGTATCTGCCGCTGATGATGTCCACATCATAGTCTACTCTCGTTACCAAAGCAACGAAGTTCTTTACATCATCAATTGCGTTTATCCGGATTTTTGCTGTTGTCATAATAATCTTCCTTTCATTTGTGGGATTCCCACATTTTCCAAGGTCCGCCTGTTAAGGTTGACCAGCCTATACTTATAATTTACCACATTTATCCCCCGTTTGTCAAGGGGCTTTTGGCAAAATTTTGTCATACCGTGAATTTTTTTACATCATCAAGAAAATTTTCCGCGTCCTCGCCGTCCGAATGGACTTTCATATCCAGCGTCTTGCCCAAGTCAAGACTGAATATTCCCATAATTGACTTCGCGTCCACAGCGTATCTTCCCGACAGCAAATCCACTTCAAACGTGTATTCGCATACAATCGCCACGAACTCCTTAACATCGTTGATAGAGTTCAACTTGATTTTACATTCTTTCATAACAGTTACCCCCTTAAAAATTCTTCCGGAGAAAACTTCCCCTAAAATAAATATAACAATATTCTGAAAAAATGTCAATAGCATATTGCAAATTTCGTAATTTTAAGGTATAATAGAGTGGTAAAGCATTATTTGTTTGGTTAAAATGCATAATTGATCTGTTCTTTGAGTTACGGATTAAGTGTGCGATAACCGGAACCATACTTGACCTAAGAACGGCAAATTAAAAACGTAAGCGGTACTCGGCTGTGTTATATTTCAGAGCAGCTTT
>CAYZQU010000229.1:0-3592 GCA_964480645.1 uncultured Ruminococcus sp.
GGAGTTTTTCGCGGATTCGCGGAAGACGTTCGGCAACGACAATCCGCTGTATCTGGAAATTGGCTGTGGAAAGGGCGGGTTTGCGCTGGAGTTCGCGCGGCGAAATCCCGATATAAACCTCATTGCCATTGAGAAAACTCCGAATGTCCTCGTTACGGGAATGGAAGCGTTGATGGCGGAAAACCTCCCGAATCTGCGGTTTTGTATGGGGCAAGCTGAGTATCTTGACCACCTGTTCCACGAAAACACGATAGAGCGGCTGTTCTTGAATTTCAGTTGCCCGTTTCCGAAGAAGCAGTATGCGAATCACCGATTGACGCACGCGCGCTTCCTTGAAATTTATCGGAAAGTCCTTAAAAACGATGCGGAAATCCATCAGAAAACGGACAATATGCACTTTTTTGAATTCTCAATCGAGCAGTTTTCAGCTTGTGGATTCCCGATAAAAAATGTTTCTTTGGATTTACATAACAGCGGATTCGAGGGGAATATAATGACGGAATACGAAAAGCGTTTCACCGAATTGGGTCAGCCGATTTACAGGCTTGAAGCGGTGAATACATTTTCGAGCTGCGGTGAATAATAAAACCAAATACGTAATTGGAGGGATATTTTATTATGCAGAAAATAATCGGAACGTTTCCGAGCACAAGCAGACTCTGCGACATACATTATTACATCTACACTCCCGAACACCCCAAGGCTTTGGTAATGCTCTCTCACGGTATGTGCGAGTATATCGAGCGTTATGAGGAGTTCGCGAAGTTCCTATGTGATAACGATATTGCGTTTGCGGGGAACGACCACATAGGTCACGGAAACTCGATTCGTAATGAGGATATGCTGGGATATTTCGGACAGGAGCGCGGCTATATCAATATGGTGCGCGATTTGCATAAAATGAAGCTGATTCTGGAGCAGAAATTTCCGGAGATTCCGCACTTCTTGATGGGGCACAGTATGGGCAGTTTTCTCGCGCGGATTTATATTTCCAAATACCGCGACAGGCTTTCGGGAGTTATCCTTATGGGAACGGCGGGAGGAATTACTGGTTCAATACCGTTGAGGAGAACTATGGACTTAATGGTTCGCAATCACGGAGATTTGTACCGCACAAAATTCGGGAAAGCCGTGTTCGGGATCTTCAATCTGAGGGTAGCAAATCACCGAACGCCCAACGACTGGTTATCCCGTGATACCGCAAATGTTGACCGCTATAACGCCGACCCCAAGTGTAACTTTATGTTTACCATCGCGGGGTATCGGGATTTACTAAACGCGCTGATGTGCTGCAACAGCAAGCCGGTAATAGAGAACACTCCCACGGATTTGCCAATGCTGTTTCTCAGCGGCGGAATGGACCCGATAGGCGAGTACGGAAACGGAGTTCGCCGCGCGTTTATCCGCTATATCGAGCAAGGCTGTGACGCTAATCTGCGGATTTACCCCGAAGCGCGTCACGAGTTGATTTTCGAGCTGAACCGCAAGGAGGTTATGGAAGATATTCTGGAATTTTTGAATAAACGCATATAACCGCTGTATGGCGGAAAAACGAAAAATAACAGGGGGTTATAAAAGTTGTTAGAACTTAAATCACTACATTACACACTCCCCGGCGGGGAGGAAATTATAAGGGATATTTCCTGTGCCACAAGCGGGAAATTAACCGTAATCACAGGTCCGAACGGGGGCGGAAAAACCACTCTCGCGCGGCTGATTTCGGGAGTGGAGAAGCCCACCTCGGGGCAGATTCTTCTGGACGGCGAGGACATTACCAATCTGGACATCACCGAACGCGCTAAACGCGGAATCGCGTACGCGTTTCAACAACCGGTTCGGTTCAAGGGCTTAACTGTACGTGACTTGTTACAACTTGCGGCGGGCGAACAGCTACGTGAGATCTCGCTTTGCGACCTGCTCGGAAAAGTCGGTCTCTGCGCTGAGGAATACATCGACCGTGAAATGAGCAGCGCGCTGTCAGGCGGAGAAGCGAAGCGTATCGAGATTGCTACCGTCCTTGCGAGAAACGCGAAATTGTCCGTGTTCGATGAGCCTGAGGCGGGAATAGACTTGTGGAGCTTCTCGCGCCTTGTGGAAACATTCGAGGAAATCCGCCAAAGCGCGTCCGGAGAGCTATTGGTAATTTCCCACCAAGAGCGGATTCTGTCCATCGCGGATGATATTATAGTTGTTGCGGACGGCAAAATCCGTACATCGGGAAAGCGCGAGGAAATTCTTCCTGCGCTGCTTAAGGGAGAGTATACCTGCTCTTGCCCTAAGAGAGGGGGAGTATGTCAATGAGCGATATTATGAACATAAACTTTAATGACATTACCGGAGAAATGCTGAAAGTTATCTCCGATTATGACAGCGAAACGGGCTTTAAGGGCGCGTATAATATCCGCGAGGATTCACAATGCGCGGGGCGGAAATCCTCTGAAAACATCACAATTAACCCGAAAACCGACAAGCCCGGAATCGACATAATCGTAAAGCCCGGCACAAAAGGCGAAACGGTGTTTATTCCCGCGTGCGTAACTCACTCCGCTGTTGATGATTTGGTGTACAATGATTTCTACATCGGCGAGGGCGCGGACGTGGTGATAGTCGCGGGCTGCGGAGTCCATAACGAGGGCGAGGAGGACGCGCGTCACAACGGAATTCATAGGTTTTTCCTTGAGCCGAATTCCTCTGTTTTGTACAAGGAAAAGCACATTGGAACAGGCAACGGAGCGGGTTTGAAACGCATAGACCCCGTCACGGAGTGTTTTCTCAAGGAGAATTCCCGTTTGGAGATGGATACCGTACAGCTCGGCGGAGTGGATAAATCCACAAGAACCACCAGCGCGGAGCTTGACAAGGGCGCGAAAATTATCGTTCGAGAGCGTATTATGACGAACAATTCCGAGGACGCGGTAACGAAATTTTCTGTCAAGCTCAACGGCGAGGACAGCGGCGCAGATTTGGTTTCGCGCTCCGTTGCGAGGGGAAATTCCCATCAGGCGTTCTACTCCGTGGTTGAGGGAAATAACCGCTGCACGGGTCATTCCGCGTGCGATGCGATAATCGCCGAAAACGGCAGAGTGGACGCGCAGCCCGCGTTGAACGCAAATAACGTTGATGCAGAGCTTATTCACGAGGCGGCAATAGGAAAAATTGCGGGCGAACAGATAACCAAGCTGTGCTCCCTCGGACTTACCAAGGAACAGGCAGAGGAGAAAATCATTCAGGGATTCCTGAAGTAATGCCCCCTGTTGGGGGGACTCCGTCCCCCCAGCCCCCCTGCCAAAGGGACTTCGTCCCTTTGGAATCCCGATTCCATTACAGTGTGATTTTAGATTGAGCGTTTTCGCTGTCGGAAAGGTAAATGGAAGTTCGTCCAAACGCGCCATCCTCTCGGAAAGCAAACGCATAACCCCTTCCGAATCGGAAGGGGTTAATTGTTGTTATCCGAGAGGGTGGCACGTTGAATACAATCCCGAATCACTGTACCGACAGCGAAAAGGCTTTTACCCAAATCCGAACATTATTGGAATCGGGTTTCCAAAGGGGCAATGCCCCTTTGGCAGGGGGGGTCTGGGGGGACGGAGTC
>CAYZQU010000230.1:0-3575 GCA_964480645.1 uncultured Ruminococcus sp.
GGCAAGTATATTATACCACATTCGACAAATTTTGTCAATACGCTGAAATCCCCCTAAAAATTGGGGGATTTTTTTGGCAAGAAGGGTTGACAAATGTGGGAAATAGGTGTATAATGTTCATATAACCTACAATTCATAGTAGAATTATAGGCTAATACATTATCCAATCTGGATTTACGGAGGTAGTATTATGAGCAATATTAAAGAGAGCGCATTGGAGCTTATCGGCGGAACTCCGATTCTGAAACTGAACGCCTATATGAAGAAATCTGGGATAACCGAAGCGACGATTCTTGCAAAGTTGGAGTATCTTAATCCCGCAGGAAGCACGAAAGACAGAGTCGCGCTAGCGATGATTGAGGACGCGGAAAAGAAAGGTATTTTAAAGCCCGGCGCGACCATTATCGAACCCACCAGCGGAAATACCGGAATCGGACTCGCGTCTGTCGCGGCGATGAAAGGTTATCGCGCTATTTTCACGCTCCCCGACACAATGAGCGCGGAACGCCGCAACCTGCTTAAAGCGTATGGCGCGGAGCTTGTGTTGACAGAGGGCGCAAAGGGTATGAAAGGCGCGATTGATAAGGCGGACGAACTCAATAAGGAAATAGACGGATCGGTGGTTCTCGGACAGTTTGTGAATCCCGCGAATCCCGCCGCGCATAAGGCGACAACCGGTCCCGAAATCTGGGAGCAAACTGATGGGAAAGTCGACATTTTTGTTGCAGGAGTGGGAACAGGCGGAACTATTACGGGCGTGGGCGAGTATCTGAAGTCCAAAAACCCGAATGTGAAAATCGTAGCCGTAGAGCCTGCGACATCTCCCGTACTTTCAAAGGGGACGGCGGGAGCGCATAAGATTCAGGGAATCGGAGCGGGATTTGTTCCAGAAACGCTCAACACCGAAATCTATGACGAGGTTATTCCGATTGAAAACGATGACGCGTTTACCGAGGGCAGGGCTTTCGCCGTAAGCGAGGGAATCCTCGTGGGAATTTCGTCCGGGGCGGCTCTGAAAGCGGCTTTAATCCTCGCGAAAAGACCCGAAAACGCGGGAAAAACAATCGTGGTTCTGCTCCCCGATTCGGGTGACAGATACTTATCCACTCCGTTATTCGGCGGCAACTGATATTTCACGTTTATTGTCTGTATTTATAATAACCTCCGATAACTCAATATTATCGGAGGTTAATTGATTATCAAAAGAACAACTCACGATTTTTATCGTGGGTTATTTGCTTCTTATTGGCAACCAATATTGTTGTAAAAAAAAATAAAGGATTTTTAACCTTTTAACCTCATCTTTAATTGAATGTAAAATTCCAATTGTTAATATCTTCGCCGTCGACTTCGCCTCGAGGAACTGCATTGCGACGATACTGTGCATCCTCTCTTGATCTATAAAAAACGGAACCCTCTTTCCAGTAGGTTCCTCCAGGTGTTGTTACCCATCCACCAGTTGATTTCTCACCAAAGACATTAGTGTTTTCATCTATGGGCTTACGGTCGGTTACTACAGGAGGTTCTGGTGCAACAACGCCAGGGTCAACTGTTGTTGAAGGGTCAGGCTGCGGTACTGGTTTGGGGGTAGGTTTGCTGCTAGATGTGGGTTCTGAGGTTGTTGGTTTAGTTGGGGTTGGTTCAGAGGTCGTTGGTTCGCTTATGGGTTCGTCACCGGAGGTTGTGGGTTCCGATGTTGGTTCTGAGGTCGGTTCGGAGGTTGTGGTGCTTTGAGTGCTTGCAACGCTTTCCACGGTGCTCTCCGTGGTGCTTTCGACGGTTGAATCGGTTACACCGCTTGATTCCGATGTGCCGATAACCCCGGGCGAGCTTTCGTTTTCGTTCGGCGTACAGCCCGTGAGAGCCGCCGCCAAAATAAGCGTAGGGATTATAATTCTCTTTTTCATACGTTCTCCTTTGATGTTTTTTGTTTTATTATAGCATATTTTGCGGAAAATGTCAATAGACGTATTCCTAAAAATCAATTTTATTGGAGCGTTCCGAACGGACGCTCCTTTTTTTAATAAAGTACTTGAAATTTCCATAAAATTATGGTACAATAGAAATATATATTTATTTTTGACAATTGAAAGGTACGTGTTATTATGAGCAAAGTGGTAAAGTTTGGCGGAAGCTCCCTTGCGGACGCAAAGCAGTTTAAGAAAGTCGCGGATATTATAAACTCCGACCCCGAGCGCGTTTATGTTGTTCCGAGCGCGCCGGGCAAACGGTTTAAGGACGACACCAAGGTTACGGACTTGTTGTATCAGTGCTATGAGCGCGTGGTAACGGGCGAGGACTTTGCGAAAGCGTTTGCGCCTGTCCGTGAGCGGTATGACGGGATTATTCACGAGTTGGGTCTGAAAATCTCGCTTGAGGACGAATACGTGAAAATCGGCTCGGATTTCCGCAAGGGAGCGAACCGTGATTACGCCGCCTCCCGTGGCGAATATCTCAACGGAATCCTCCTCGCGAATTATCTGGGATTCGAGTTTGTGGACGCGGCAAAGGGAATCTTCTTCGACTGCAAAGGCAATTTTGACGCGGATATTACCAACGCCTGCCTTGGCGCAATTCTTGAAAAGACTCCAAAAGCCGTGATTCCGGGATTTTACGGCGCGCTCCCGGACGGCTCTATTAAAACATTCTCGCGCGGCGGAAGCGACTTCACGGGTTCTGTGGTCGCAAAGGCGGCGGGAGCGTCCCTCTATGAGAACTGGACAGACGTTTCGGGCTTTCTTGTTGCCGACCCGCGCATTGTCGAAAACCCTGCGGGAATCGAGGTTATCACCTATTCCGAGCTGCGAGAGCTGTCGTATATGGGCGCGGGCGTTCTCCACGAGGACGCGATTTTCCCCGTGCGTTCGGCAAATATCCCCATTAATATCAAGAACACCAACGCTCCCGAGGATAAGGGTACGCTGATTGTTCCACACGCGGATTCCAATACCAAATATCTGGTAACGGGCATTGCGGGTAAAAAGGACTTTTCGGTAATCTCGATTGAAAAGGACAGAATGAACTCCGAAAGCGGATTTATGCGCCGCCTTTTGCAGGTGCTTGAGAATCACGGCGTGTTCCCCGAACACATGCCGACGGGAATCGACACAATTTCCGTAGTCGTGAATTCCAAGGAGCTGGACGGTCAGCGCGACAAGCTTACACAGCGTCTTAAGGACGTGATTCGCCCCGACCGTTTCGAGATAATCGACGGCACGGCGCTTATCGCCGTTGTGGGACGCGGAATGAAGTCCAAAAAGGGAACCGCGACTCGCGTGTTCGCGGCTCTCTCTCACGCGGACATCAATATCCGAATGATTGACCAAGGCTCTTCCGAGCTGAACATCATTATCGGAATAGACGAGAAGGACTTCGAGAAGGCAATCCGCGTGATTTATGATATGTTCATTCTCAGCGAGCAGTAATTGTGGAGGAGTTCATATGGAAAATAAACAATTCTATCTTCCAAACGGCAGTTACAACTTAATTTCTGAAAAAGAGTTTCTCGATTTTTATGAAAAGGTATATTTTTATGAGAATCGCAATTTGAAATTGGAAAATGAGATTGACGAGAT
>CAYZQU010000231.1:0-3573 GCA_964480645.1 uncultured Ruminococcus sp.
GCGCGGAGGATATTACACAGGGTCTTCCGCGTGTCGAGGAGCTGTTCGAGAGCCGCCGTCCGAAGAACGCGGCGATTATTACCAGAATCTCGGGTTCTGTGAAGTTTGAGGAAATAAAGAAGACGCGTCACGCGATAATTACCGCCGAGGACGGCACACAAGAGGCGTATGCCGTGCCGTTCGGATACCGCCCGAAGGTTCAGGACGGCGATGTTGTAACCGCGGGCGACGCGCTTACCGAGGGTTCGATTTACCCGCCTGATGTTCTTGCGGTAAAGGGTGAGAAAGCGGTTCAGGATTACCTCATCAGCGAGGTTCAGAAGCCGTATCGTCTTCAGGGTGTTGATATTAACGATAAGCATATTGAGGTTATCGTGCGTCAGATGATGCGCAAGGTGCGCGTTGTCGATCCGGGTACCAGCACATTGCTCGCGGGGGCTGTTGTCGGCAAGAACGAGTATGAGGATGTTTGCGCGGAGCTGAAAGCGCGTGAGGCAGATGGCGAGGCTGTTGTAATGCCGACCTGTGAGCCTGTGCTGTTGGGTATCACAAAGGCATCTCTGGCGACCGACAGCTTTATGTCGGCAGCTTCGTTCCAGGAGACCACGCGTGTGCTTACCGAGGCGGCAATCCGCGGCAAGGTAGACCCGCTGACGGGCTTAAAGGAGAACATCATTATCGGCAAACTGATTCCCGCAGGCACGGGATTGCTCGCTCAAGAGCAGTCCGAAGACGAATCGGAAACTCAGGAAACTGAGTCCTCCGAGGAAGCGGCAGCGGAATAAACGAAATTGACAATGCACAATGGGTATAGGAAAAATTCCAGGTATCCTTTTCATCATAGTGCCAATTAACAAGGAGGTATCATTATGAAACGCATAAAACCACTTACTATTGTATTTCTCTCGCTTAATGCTCTGGTTCTTCTTGCGGCGATTGTGATTATGATTTACTTCGCAATCAACCCGATACACGCCGGACCGCTTAACCCGGAGTTTTATGAAGTGGCACTGTGGCTTTGTCTGCCGCCGCTGATTTTAATCAATCTTGTGTGGCTTATCATCTGGAGAATACGCAACAGAAAACACGATTCGGATGAAATGTCCGATTGGTAATAATCGGCAATTTATAATGAACAATGAATGATTTGAGGTGCGCCGCATAAGCGGCGCATTTTCTTGATTGTACCTACAATTGTTTATAATGACCAAAATTCGCCACGAAAAAGGTGAAAAACGCAATTATTTTACAAAAAAGCATAAAACCCCTTGACAAATGGTTATAAATAAGGTATAATTTATAAGTGTGCTTTTATATTCTGCCGAAATGTGGATATAATACACATAAATACTTGCAAGTCCATCGCGAATACGTTCTGTTGGATTTGCCAATCAAAATCAAGAAAGAGGTGAAAAATAATGCCTACGTTTAACCAGCTCGTCCGTAAGGGACGTCAGGTGTCCACCAAGAAGTCAAAGGCTCCGGCATTGCAAAAGGGTATGAATACCCTCCACAAGGAGCAGATCGACCAGCACTCTCCGCAAAAAAGAGGCGTTTGCACGGCGGTAAGAACTCAGACCCCTAAAAAGCCTAACTCCGCAATGAGAAAGGTTGCCAGAGTTAAAATCTCCAACGGCTATGAGGTAACAGCGTATATCCCCGGTATCGGACACAAGCTCCAAGAGCACTCCGTTGTACTTATCAGAGGCGGACGTGTTAAGGATCTCCCCGGTGTGCGTTACCACATCGTAAGAGGTACTCTCGACGCTCAGGGAGTGGACAAGAGAATGCAGGGTCGCTCTAAGTACGGAGCTAAGAGACCTAAGGCGGGTAAGAAGGCTTAAATAGCCCGGAAAAGCTGGCAATAGGCATTATTTTGCAATAAATACATTGCCTTTTGCACGGCGGGAGTTTAACTTTCGAGTACCTGTGATTTCATTAGGAATTTGAAAAAATTCCGCAATAATGTAAGGAGGGAAGTAAAGTGCCTAGAAGAGGTAATGTCCCCAAGCGTGAGGTTCTGCCCGATCCGCTTTACGGTTCGGAGTTGGTGACAAGACTCATCAACAACATTATGCTTGACGGAAAAAAGGGCGTAGCCCAGAAGATTGTTTACGGCGCGTTTGACATCGTTAAGGAAAAGACCGGCAGAGAGCCGCTTGAGGTCTTTGAGGAAGCAATGGAAAACATTATGCCTCAGCTTGAGGTTAAGGCAAGACGTGTCGGCGGCGCGACCTACCAGGTTCCTATGGAGGTTCGCCCCGAAAGACGCCGCACTCTCGGCTTGAGATGGATTACCAAGTATAGCCGTGAGCGCAGCGAGAAGACCATGAAAGAGCGTCTTGCAAATGAGATTTGCGACGCTTTGAACAATCAGGGCGGCGCGTGCAAGAAGCGCGATGATACCCACAAGATGGCGGAGGCAAACAAGGCGTTTGCACACTTCAAGTGGTAATTTAACGCTGTATTACAGCTATTACGGAGGAATTTATGAAAAGAGACGTATCTCTTGAAATGACGCGTAATATTGGTATCATGGCGCATATAGACGCGGGTAAAACCACCACCACCGAGCGTATTCTGTTCTATACGGGTATTAACCATAAGATTGGCGAGACCCACGACGGCGCGTCTACGATGGACTGGATGGATCAGGAAAAGGAAAGAGGTATCACCATTACCTCTGCCGCGACTACCGCGTTTTGGAAGGACCATAGAATCAATATTATTGATACTCCCGGTCACGTTGACTTCACGGTTGAGGTTCAGCGTTCTCTGAGAGTGCTTGACGGCTCTGTTACCGTATTTTGCGCGAAGGGCGGGGTAGAGCCGCAGTCCGAGACGGTATGGCGTCAGGCGGATAACTATCACGTACCCAGAATGGCTTATGTAAATAAGATGGACATTATGGGCGCGAATTTCTACAACGTTGTGGATATGATGCACGACAGACTGAAGTGCAATGCCGTGCCGATTCAGCTTCCGATCGGGGCTGAGGCGGATTTCAAGGGCATTATTGACCTTATTGAAATGAACGCGGACGTATACTACGACGACCTCGGTAAGGATATGCGTGTGGAGGAGATTCCCGCGGATATGAAAGAAAAAGCCGAGGAATACAGAGCTAATTTGCTCGAAAAGGTTGCGGAGCTTGACGACGACCTGATGGAGCGTTACCTTGAAAACGAGGGCGCGGATTTCACCACTGAGGAAATCAAGAAGGCTATCCGCAAGGGCACAATCGAGAATAAGTTCGTTCCCGTAACCTGCGGAACATCTTACAGAAACAAGGGCGTGCAGAAGCTCCTTGACGCGATTGTTGACTATATGCCCTCTCCTCTCGATATTCCGTCCATCAAGGGCGTAAATCCCCAAACCGATGAGGAGGAAGAACGTCACGCGGGCGACGATCAACCGTTCTCCGCTTTGGCGTTCAAGATCGCAACAGACCCGTTCGTAGGTAAGCTCTGCTTCTTTAGAGTTTATTCGGGTTATGTTGAGGCGGGCACAACCGTTCTCAACTCCACCAAGGATAAGAACGAGCGTATGGGTCGTATACTGCAGATGCACTCC